>NZ_CALFIG010000284.1 GCF_937876455.1 uncultured Flavobacterium sp. | reverse complement strand
ACGCTCTTCCGATCTCTTTCTGACCTCTTACTAAGTCTGCAACTAAGCGCATTTTTCTTGGTGAAGAAGGGCAGTTATTTAACTTAGCAAAAGCGATTTGCTTGTTAGCTTCTTTTCTTTGCTCTGCTGCTTCTCTTTTACGAACTCCCATGACTTCTTATTATTTTTTACCTTTATTTTTTGCACCCGCATGACCTCTAAAAGATCTTGTTGGTGAAAATTCTCCTAATTTATGACCTACCATGTTTTCAGTAATATATACTGGAACAAACTGGCGGCCATTATGAACAGCGATAGTTTGGCCTACAAAATCTGGTATAATCATTGATGCTCTTGACCAAGTCTTAACCACATTTTTGTTACCACCTGCAATGTTTTCTTGTACTTTTTTCTCTAATTTAAAATGTACAAATGGTCCTTTTTTTAATGAACGTGCCATGTTTTACTAAATTATTTCTTTCTACGTTCTACAATATACTTATTACTCGGGTTAACTTTAGAACGAGTTCTATAACCTTTAGCTGGTAAACCTTTTCTTGAACGTGGGTGACCTCCTGAAGAACGTCCTTCACCACCTCCCATAGGGTGATCAACTGGGTTCATTGCAACTGGTCTTGTTCTTGGTCTTCTTCCTAACCATCTTGATCTACCTGCTTTACCTGAAACTACTAATTGGTGGTCTGAATTTGAAACCGCTCCAATGGTAGCCATACAAGTTAATAAGATTAATCTTGTTTCACCTGAAGGCATTTTGATAGTAGCATATTTACCATCTCTTGCCATTAATTGAGCAAATGTTCCTGCAGAACGTGCAATAACTGCACCTTGACCAGGTCTTAACTCAATACAAGAAATAACTGTTCCTAGAGGAATTTTACTTAAAGGTAATGCATTTCCAATTTCTGGAGCTGCGTTTTCACCTGAAACCAAAGTTTGTCCTACTTTTAAACCGTTTTGTGCAATGATATATGTTTTTGCACCATCAGCATATGACAATAATGAAATAAATGCTGAACGGTTTGGATCGTACTCAATTGTTTTTACTGTAGCTGGAATTCCAACTTTAGCTCTTTTAAAATCAATTACACGATACTTTTGTTTATGACCACCACCTGTATAACGCATGGTCATTTTTCCTTGACTATTTCTACCTCCTGAGTTTTTTTTCGGAGCCAATAATGAACGCTCCGGCTTATCAGTTGTAATAGTGTCAAAGCTATTTACAACTCTAAATCGCTGACCAGGGGTAATAGGTTTTAATTTTCTAACTGACATTTTCTATTAGATATTAGTATAAAAATCTATTGTTTCTCCTTCTTTAACTTGAACAACTGCTTTTTTGTAAGCATTTGTTTTTCCACTGATTAATCCACTTTTAGTGTACTTAACCGATCTGTCAGCTCTATAGTTCATTGTGTTTACTGCAATAACAGACACACCATAAGCAGACTCAATAGCTTTTTTAATTTCTACTTTGTTTGCTTTTTTATCAACTACAAATCCAAAACGGTTAAATATTTCACCATCTTTAGTGATTTTTTCAGTTATGATAGGTTTAATTATAACGCTCATAATCTAAATTATTTACTTAAATTAGCTTCAATACCTTCTACTGCTCCTTCAAAAAGAACTAAACTATTTGTGTTTAAAATAGTATAAGTACTTAATTCTGAATCAGTTACAACAGAAGTTGATTTTAAATTGCGCGACGACAAATATACATTTTTATTTGAATCACCCAACACGAATAAAGATTTTTTATTATCTAACCCTAAAGCTTTCAATACATTAATGAAATTTTTAGTATTTGGTGTATCAAATGTAAAATCTTCTACCACGATTAAATTACTCTCATTTGCTTTCATTGATAAAGCTGATTTACGAGCTAATCTTTTTAAATTTTTGTTTAATTTGAAAGAATAGTTTCTTGGTTTTGGACCAAAGATTCTACCTCCACCAACAAACACAGGAGATTTAACACTACCTGCTCGAGCCGTACCTGTACCTTTTTGTTTTTTAATTTTTCTAGTACTACCAGCAATTTCAGCTCTTTCTTTAGATTTATGAGTACCTTGTCTTTGATTAGCCAAGTACTGTTTAACATCTAAATAGACAGCATGTTTATTAGGCTCAATTGCGAAAACAGCATCAGAAAGTTGAACTTTACGACCTGTATCTTTTCCGTTGATATCTAAAACTTTTACTTCCATTACTTCTGAATGATTACATAAGAGTTTTTGTGACCTGGAACACATCCTTTAACTACTAAAAGATTTTTATCGGCAACCACTTTTAAAACTCTAAGGTTTTGAACTGTTACATTTTCTCCTCCTGTTCTTCCGGCCATTCTCATACCTTTGAACACTCTTGATGGATAAGATGAAGCTCCAACAGAACCTGGCGCTCTTAAACGGTTATGTTGACCGTGAGTAGCTTGTCCTACTCCGCCAAATCCATGACGTTTAACAACTCCTTGGAATCCTTTTCCTTTAGATACTCCAACTACATCTACAAATTCTCCTTCAGTGAATAAATCAACATTGATTACATCACCTAATTTAAACTCCTCCTCAAATCCTTGAAATTCAACAACTTTCTTCTTAGCCACTGTTCCTGCTTTTTTGAAGTGTCCTGCTTCAGCTTTAATAGTGTGCTTTTCAGTTTTGTCATCGAAACCAAGTTGGAGGGCTTCATACCCGTCAACCGCATTGGTTCTGACTTGGGTAACAACGCATGGCCCAGCCTCTATAACTGTACATGGAATGTTTTTTCCATTCTCGTCAAAGATGCTAGTCATACCGATTTTTCTTCCGATTAACCCAGACATAAAAACTTAATTATTAATTAAACATTGATACTCAATGGCATATATAGCCGTTTTTTTGAGCGTGCAAATATAGGAATTAAAAATTTATTAACAAAACTAATTTGTTAACTTTTTTAAAAACAAATAGACACTTCTCAATTATACTAAAAAAAACCGAGTAGTATTCCTACTCGGTTTTTTATATTATTATAGGATAAAGTTAAACTTTGATCTCTACTTCTACTCCACTAGGCAATTCCAATTTCATTAGTGCATCAATAGTTTTCGATGAAGAACTATAGATGTCTAATAATCTTTTATAAGAACTTAATTCAAATTGCTCTCTTGATTTTTTGTTTACGTGTGGAGAACGTAATACTGTGAAAATTCTTTTGTGCGTAGGTAACGGAATAGGACCAGTTACAACTGCACCTGTACTTTTTACAGTCTTTACAATCTTCTCAGCAGATTTATCTACTAAATTGTGATCGTATGATTTTAATTTTATTCTAATTTTTTGACTCATCTTGTTAAAAATTAAGCGTTACCTTTTGCTTTTTTAATTACTTCATCTGAAATATTTGAAGGCGTTTGCTCATAATGAGAAAACTCCATAGTAGATGTAGCACGTCCTGAAGATAATGTTCTTAATGTTGTTACATATCCAAACATCTCTGATAAAGGCACATTAGCTTTGATTACTTTAGAACCAGCTCTATCACCCATATCATTAACCTGACCTCTTCTTCTATTTAAATCACCTACGATATCACCCATATTTTCTTCTGGGGTGATAACTTCAATTTTCATGATTGGTTCTAAGATTACAGCTCCAGCAGCTTTTGCTACTTCTTTGTATCCTAATTTTGCTGCCAATTCGAATGATAAAGCATCTGAATCTACAGGGTGGTAAGAACCATCTAATAAAGTAACTTTTAAGCTATCAACTGCATAACCCGCTAAAGGCCCTTGTTTCATAGCTTCTTTGAAACCTTTTTCTACAGCAGGCACATATTCTCTAGGAACATTACCTCCTTTTACCTCGTTAAAGAATTGTAATCCAACTTGACCTTCATCTGCAGGCTCTAAACGGAAAACAATATCACCAAACTTACCACGTCCACCAGATTGTTTTTTATAAACTTCTCTATGTTCCGCAGATCTTGTAAACGCTTCTTTGTATTCAACTTGTGGCTCACCTTGATTAACCTCTACTTTGAATTCACGTTTCATACGATCAACTAAGATATCTAAGTGAAGCTCACCCATACCTGAAATAATTGTTTGACCTGAAGCCTCATCTGTTCTAACTGTAAATGTTGGATCTTCTTCAGCTAATTTAGCTAAAGCCATACCCATTTTGTCTACGTCAGCTTTCGTTTTAGGCTCGATAGCAATACCAATTACTGGATCTGGGAATTTCATAGACTCAAGGATAATTGGGTGTTTTTCGTCACACATAGTATCTCCTGTCTTGATATCCTTAAATCCTACTGCAGCCCCAATATCTCCAGCCTCAATATATTCGATTGGATTTTGTTTGTTAGCATGCATTTGGTAGATACGAGAAATACGCTCTTTATTTCCTGAACGTGTGTTCAAGATATAAGAACCTGCATCTAAACGACCTGAATAGGCACGGAAGAATGCTAAACGACCTACATAAGGGTCAGTAGCAATTTTAAATGCTAAAGCCGCAAAAGGTTCTTTTACATCTGGACGACGTAAAATTTTCTTTTGATCTTCTTCTAATTTTTCTGCATCATCAGGGTGAATACCTGTAATACCTTCTTTATCTACTGGCGATGGCAAGTATTTACATACTGCATCTAGCATGAATTGAACACCTTTATTTTTGAATGAAGAACCACAAATCATCGGGATAATAGCCATATCAATGGTAGCTGCTCTCAATGCATTGTTAATTTCTTCTTCAGTAATAGAGTTTTCATCCTCCATGTATTTGTCTAATAAATTTTCGTCGTATTCAGCAACAGCTTCAATTAAAGTAGAACGATATTGTTTTACTTCATCAGCCATATCTGCAGGAATATCAACTATATCAAATGTAGCACCTTGCGTTTCATCATGCCATACAATAGCTTGATTCTTCACTAAATCTACTACTCCTTTGAAGTCAGCTTCTTCACCAATAGGTAAAGTAATAGCAACAGCATTAGATTTTAACATATCTCTAACTTGTTGACAAACTGCTAAAAAGTTTGATCCTTGACGGTCCATTTTATTTACGAATCCCATACGAGGCACTCGATATTGATCAGCTAATCTCCAGTTTGTTTCAGATTGTGGCTCAACACCATCAACTGCAGAAAACAAGAATACTAACCCATCTAACACACGCAATGAACGGTTTACTTCAACTGTAAAGTCAACGTGTCCCGGAGTATCAATAATATTAAAGTGGTATGGTTTTGAATCTGGTGTATTTTTACCTTGCTCTGTTGGGAAATTCCAAGTACAAGTTGTAGCAGCTGAAGTAATTGTAATACCTCTTTCTTGCTCTTGTGCCATCCAGTCCATTGTTGCAGCACCATCATGTACTTCACCAATTTTGTGTGATTTTCCTGTGTAGAATAAGATACGCTCTGTCGTAGTGGTTTTTCCTGCATCAATGTGTGCAGCAATACCTATATTTCTTGTAAATTTTAAATCTCTAGCCATTTCTTTATGAATTAAAATCTAAAATGAGAGAATGCTTTATTAGCCTCTGCCATTTTGTGAGTATCCATTCTTTTCTTAACTGCAGCACCTTCTTCTTTAGCCGCAGCTAAAATTTCAGAAGCAAGCTTCCCAGCCATTGATTTTTCATTTCTTTTTCTAGCATACAAAATCATCCATTTAATTGCCATAGAAATTTTTCTATCTGGACGAATTTGCATTGGAATTTGGAAAGTAGCTCCACCCACACGACGTGAACGAACTTCTACGTGAGGCATAACATTTGTTAATGCATCTTTCCATATTTCTAATGAAGATTTCTCTTCATCTTGCTTTTTAGATTCTACGATTTCTAATGCATCATAAAACACTTTAAAAGCAACTGATTTTTTACCGTCCCACATTAAGTTGTTAACGAAACGTGTAACTAACTGATCGTTAAACTTTGGGTCTGGTAAAAGAGGTCTTTTTTTGGCCTGTCTTTTTCTCATTTCTTTTCTTTTTTAAAGTTTAGCGTTACTATTATTTTGCAGCTGGTTTTGGACGTTTAGCACCATACTTAGATCTTCTCTGTGTACGGTCTTTAACTCCTGCTGTGTCTAACGCACCACGAACGATGTGGTATCTAACTCCTGGTAAATCTTTTACCCTTCCACCTCTAACTAATACTATCGAGTGCTCTTGTAGATTGTGTCCTTCTCCTGGGATGTAAGCATTCACTTCATTACCATTTGTTAAACGAACCCTAGCAACTTTACGCATTGCAGAGTTTGGTTTTTTTGGCGTTGTAGTGTAAACACGCGTACAAACACCTCTTCTTTGAGGACAAGAATCTAAAGCAGCCGATTTACTCTTCTTAGTTATTTTGGCTCTTCCTGTTCTAACTAATTGTTGAATTGTTGGCATAATTACTAATAAATTAATACTTGTTTTAACTACCCTATTTTAGGGGTTGCAAAGGTAGAAATTATTTTTTATTATCCAAATGCAATTTTAATTATTTTATTTTGAGCGAATTAAAAACAAAAGTAGATGGTTTAATTTAGACAGTTAATAGCTATAAAATCATCCTCGCGTAATTTATATTTTTACTTATATTTACCTCATGAAAAATTATGTGTCTTTTTTTCTGCTTTTTAGCCTTTGTGGCCTAAGTCAAAATTATTACTTAAGAATTGAAAGCCCCTCCGTTCTTGAAAAGAAAATTATTGACAGTCTTAACTATTCCTCTAAAC
>NZ_CALFIG010000283.1 GCF_937876455.1 uncultured Flavobacterium sp. | reverse complement strand
CTCAGAAAATAACGATAATTCTAATCAAGTCGCTAGTGATAAGAAGAGTGAAACGATTAAAAAAGCTGAAATATTGCAGCAGATTCTTGCTTTGTCGCATTTTTTACAATTTGATGCTAATGACCCTCTCCAGAAAACCCAACAGCGAATTAAATATCTTAATGCTTTCTTAGGCACCTATAATAATCTCCAAGTTAAAACAAAAAGTGTAGATGTAACAAGTCTATCAAACGATCATTTATTAAAGTATGCAGGAATTTTTTTAGAGCAGTTTTGGAATTTATCTCTCGAAGAAAGAACACAACTCACACATTTGGATAGTTTTCAAAAAAACTTTTCAGATTTTTTTAATCAAGTGTTTGAGAAACTGACTTCTTCCCCAAGCGAAGAATTTTTTTTAAAAGTAGAATCTTTCAGCTCGAATCTTAAAATATTTGCTGGTCTTTTAGAAATTTGTCCTGATGAGCAATTAAATATTTTTTATGAAAAAATTAATAATGAAAAATTTTTAAATTTATTTTTAGGCTTAATCCATCAGAGTATTTCAGAGAACTTCGAAATCACTTTGAATATTTTGTTGAAATTTTATTCAGGCAATAAAGACGACAATAATCAACAGTCACTTCAAGGGTTTAATAAAAAATTAAAAGATTTTTTTAACAACAACCTTGATTCATTTCAGATTGTAGATTATACCTCTCAAATTATTGCTTTAATTGAGCAGAAATTTAATACAACAACTTATATTTCGGATATTTTTATTCTACTTTTAGAAAATTTAGAAAAAAGCTTATTAGATGAAAAAAAATTTGATTCAGAAAAAAGGGCATCGCTTGCTAACAGCTATTTGTTAATTTTGGCTGCTTTATCTGGAAAAGAAACATTTTCATCTTCTGAACAAACAAAAAACTGTTATGAAAAATGTAAAAAAATTGCCGATATTTTTTATGATTCAGAAGTAAAAACAGCTTTTGAAATTTGTTCCCAAAAAATCCGTGTTAATGATGAGGTTGAAGATAAAAATAATTCTGATTTAAAAACTTTTTTAAATAATGAGACACTCAAAAAAAATTCGTCTCTAACCAAAAATGATGTGGTTAAAAAGTATAAGAATAGTCAGTATTTTTCTAAACTACATAAAATAATAAAACTGTTTTTCAAATCCGCAAATAATAAATTTTTTGACAATGTGATTAATGCTACAAAATTCTTTTTTTTAAATAAAAAAGTTAAACAAGTAACCACAGAAGTACTAAGAAAAAATAAAGATTTTGCTACTTTATTACGCTTGTTATGGGCTGCACATTTAGTTTTTAGAAAAGAAGAAATAAAAAATCATTACTCGAATAAACAAATTTCAGAAGAAAATATATTAAAAGCAAGTGAAATAGCTTGTGAAGAACTAGTTTTTGGTTCAAATATGAGAGCTAGTAAAGAATATAGAAAAGCTATATGTAAATCATTAGTTAAAAGTGCTTTAATGGAGGTATCATCATGTTAATCACAATGAATGTAAATGGAAAAAAAGTAGATATACCTTCTTGTTTAGTTAACCAAAGTGATATCGCATTTAACCCGCTTAAAGGTGTAATAAACGATTTTAACGGAAACGTAAATGGATACATTGATACAAATTTCATACCCCGTACACATGCAATTCATAGCACATTAAATGATACATCATTAGGTGCTTTTGTTTATGATTCTGTTTCTATTGGTAATGTTATCGGGTTTTATCCGCTTGCTGCTGCTGGTGGTGGGAATAGTTTAATAAAAAATATTATCAACAATTACGGGGTAAGAGTAAACACAGGGGGTTCAAATACAAGTGTAGCAGATACAACAACAGAAAATAGACTTGTTTGTGGTGTTAGAACAAATGCAACTCAAGCGCTAACATATTTGAATGGTGTTTTAAAAGCAACAACAACACAAAATTCTTCAACTGTTCCAAACGTCAACATGTTAGTATTAATGAATAATGCTGAAGTTGGTTTTAGTTTTAGCGGATATGCATCTGGAGAAGTTGCATTTTTCTATCATGGCTCTGGTGCAATTAACCAAGCCAACCTAAACACATTTGTTGGACTTTTATTACTTTAATTATGGAAAAATACACAGGTTCATATTTAAAATTCATATTCAAAGATTCTAAAAACTGGATTGTATTACTAGCCAGTTTTATTATTTGTTCAATACCAGTAATAGGAACTAAAGCGGATTGGCCTAGTTATTTTTTTATTCTTATTTGGTTATTAGTTTTATTATCAACGGTACTACACTACATACAACGCAAAAACGGCAAGACAAGTTAATGATATTTTTATTAATCATATTGGCAGCGATTTTTAATGCTTGCATGGATAGGGTGGAAACGTTTATTCATTTTAATGATTCTGTTTTTTGTAAACTAAATCCAAAGTTTTACAGTAAAATGGACTCATCAAATTACGCATATAGAATTATAAATTATAAAGTGGATTTTTGGCACTTGTGTAAATCCGCCATGCTTTTTTGTTTACTTGCAACGCCATTTTTTTACGATATTATTTTTATTCCTATTTTAGATTATATTATTTTTGGTATATTGTATAACGTGGTATTTGAACAATTCTATTCACGTATTTTAAAGAAATGACATTAGTAAAATTAATACTAGACATTAAAGATAGTGCGTGGATTTCTGCAAATCCAACAAAATTACTTTCTCTTAATGAGCCTATTTATAGGAATGATGGCTTTGTGGCATTTGGTGATGGTGTTACTCCGTTAAGTGGATTGACATTTAAGCCAGTATTTACAGGGGCTGTTAATTCTGTAAACGGTCAAAGTGGGGATGTTGTAATCACTGCAAGCGATATTGACTTATCGGGTTACGAGTTAAAAACAAGAGTTTATACCACTACTTCTGCTACTACCCTAACTTTAGATTTAGACCTATACGACGAAGCAGAATTAACAGCCTTAGCGGGCGATGTAACTATTGCGAATCCGACAGGCACTAGGTGGGATGGAAGAATTATTGCATTTAGATTAAAAGACAACGGAACGGCAAGAACTATTACATACGGTTCAGATTTTGTTGATTTAACTGGCTCTGCTCCTACTACCACAACTATTAGCAAGGTTACTTTAATTGCCGCTCGATGGTCTGCTTCACGTTCTAAGTGGGAAATTTTCGCAAGTATTACTGAGTCATGAGAAATTACTACTATATGATGGGGAATAATAGCGTTGGGTTTCCGCCCGACTTACTACCCTATTTAGTAGCTGGTTATCATTTAGACGGAAATGCAAACGATTGGGTTGGTGTAAATAATGGTATCGCTACAAATATAACATATGCGCCAGCAAAAGTAAATGATGGGGCGGTTTTTAACGGAACTACATCTGTAATTACTATACCAAATAATATATCAGGCTCATACAGCTATGCTTTTTTTATAAACCCAAGTTCAATCGGTGTTCAAAATAATTACGGTGTTCTTGGTAGTGCTGGCAATGGTTTGTCAGGACTTTATTTTAGAGCTAATGGTGGCAGCTCATACGGTAATATAGAATATTATTTGTTTGGAGATTATATATTCCCAACAGCAATATATAAAGACATGTTATCGTTTTGTGTTGTAACATTTGATGGGGGTACGAGTAAATT
The DNA here is from genome assembly GCF_937876455.1 of uncultured Flavobacterium sp. Lineage (GTDB taxonomy): Bacteria > Bacteroidota > Bacteroidia > Flavobacteriales > Flavobacteriaceae > Flavobacterium. The sequence goes on along the minus strand of NZ_CALFIG010000283.1, from coordinate 307 downwards.
AAATCTCTTTGTAAATGGAATTAAAGACACTGTTGAATATACTGGCTCTTACAGTAATCCTATTACATATTTAGGAAATGACATTTATGGCGAGGCACTGAATGGAATTTTAGATGAGATTACATTCTTTAATACTAGCCTTAATCAAACACAAGTTGATACTTTATATAATTTTTACAACTAATAACCATGCCTGAAATAACACCAGTGGAAAGACCTACAATTAATAATGAGTGGATTACACTCACACAAACAAAAAAGGGTGTAACTGTTCAACGAAAATTTGCGGGAATGGACACTTTTATTG
>NZ_CALFIG010000282.1 GCF_937876455.1 uncultured Flavobacterium sp. | reverse complement strand
TTTCCCTACACGACGCTCTTCCGATCTATAAGCGCTGTTGTTTTTGTATTACAATTATAGTTTTTCTCCATAGGCCAAATCACCAGCGTCACCTAATCCCGGAATAATGTAATTTTTTTCATTTAATTTGTCGTCCAAGGAAGCCACCCACAAATGACAATTTGAAGGAAGGTTTTCTTGCAGATATTTTATACCTTCTGGTGCAGCTATTACTACTGCAATATGAATTTCTTTTGGCTGTTGCTCCTTTAGAAGTTTTTCTAAAACAACCACTATAGATTGCCCTGTTGCTAACATGGGGTCAACTAGAATTAAATTTTTGTCTTTAAATGAAGGTGCGGCTTGGTATTCCACTAAGATTTCAAATTTATCATCATTGTTGTAGTGGTGCCTGTACGCAGACACAAATCCATTTTCAGCCTCATCAAAATAACTCATAAATCCGTGATGTAGCGACAGCCCTGCTCTTAAAATAGAACACAATACTATTGGAGATGTAATTTTTGAGGTTTCCTTTGTACCTAAAGGCGTGCTGATTGCACAAGCAGTATAATGTAGCGTCTTGCTTAATTCATAAGCCATTATTTCACCTATACGTTCCATGTTTTTTCTAAAACGCATACGGTCTTGCTGTACAGAAACGTCTCTAATTTGGGCTAAAAAATGATTTAAAACGCTGTTTTCCTCTGAAATATAATGAATGTGCATGGGATTTATTTTTATTTTCAGGATAAAAGTACAAAAAAATAGTACTTTTGTAATTACTTAAAAACAAATACTATGTTTGCCGAATTTGCATTTCCTATTTTTGAAGAAAGTATAAAAACCTATCATATACTTGACGATGTATATCAACCTGTTTTAAACCCTTATGAAAAAGGCTCTATCGAACATTTATTATTTGCTAAAAATTGGGTAGATACGGTGCAATGGCATTATGAAGATATTGTTAGAGATCCAAATATTGATCCGGTGGCAGCTTTAGATTTGAAACGAAAAATAGACGCTTCAAATCAAGTGCGTACAGATATGGTAGAATATATAGACAGTTATTTTTTAGACAAATACAAAAATGTTCAAGTAAAACCAAATGCTAAAATCAACACAGAGAGTCCGGCATGGGCAATTGACCGTTTGTCAATTTTGGCATTGAAAATTTACCACATGAATGAAGAGGCAACTCGAACTGAAGCAACGGCCGAACACCGAGCTAAATGTCAAGAAAAATTGAATGTATTACTAGATCAAAAAAGCGATATGTTTACTTCAATCAGTCAACTAATTGAAGATATTGAATCGGGTGACAAATACATGAAAGTGTACAAACAAATGAAAATGTACAACGACGAGGAGCTAAATCCGGTGTTGTATCAAAATAAAAAGTAGTTCTCATTTGATAGCTAAACCAAAACATATATTGCTAATAAGGCTTTCAGCCATGGGCGATGTTGCTATGACGGTTCCTGTGTTGAGAGCCTTAGTTTTACAATATCCCGAAGCAAAAGTCACCGTCGTATCCCGTCCCTTTTTTCAACCTTTTTTTGAAGGCATTCCGAATGTAAATTTCTTTGGCGTGGATTTGAAAGAACGACATAAAGGTTTTTTAGGTTTATTTCGACTGTTCTTCGATTTACGAAAATTGAATATTGATGCGGTTGCCGATTTACACAATGTACTTCGCTCGAAAGTAGTACGCACCCTATTTGTATTAGGCGGTAAAAAAATGGCAGCCACAGACAAAGGCAGAGCCGAAAAGAAAGCATTAACCCGTTTAACTAACAAAGTTTTTGTGCCAGTGAAGTCAATGGTCGAAAGACATGTTGAAGTGCTTGAAAAATTAGGTTTTCAACTAAATTTAAATTCTCCAACATTTCCAGAAAAAGCAGTTTTGTCTGAAGAAATACTAAAAATAACTGGAAAAAAAGGAGAAAATTGGATTGGAATAGCGCCTTTTGCTCAATATGAAAGCAAAGTTTATCCATTAGATTTAATGCAACAGGTAATTGATGATTTAGCTAAAAATAAAAAGCATAAAATCTTCTTGTTTGGCGGAGGAACAACCGAAATTAACAAGTTAAATCAATTGCAAAATAGACATGATAATGTAATTGTTGTTGCAGGAAAAGTAGCATTTCAAGAAGAAATACAATTGATTTCTAATTTAGATGTTATGCTTTCTATGGATTCAGGAAATGCGCATATTGCAGCGATGTTGGGCGTAAAAGTGATTACCCTTTGGGGAGCCACACATCCTTTTGCAGGATTTAAACCCTTTAACCAACCCGACGATTTTTGTTTAACCTCAGATAGAAGTAACTATCCGTTATTGCCAACCTCTGTTTATGGAAACAAACAAGTAAAGGGTTATGATGAGGTAATGCGAACGATTTTGCCTGAAAAAGTAGTATTCAGTATACAGTCACAGTTAGCAGATACAACTGAATACTAAAGACCCAACACTATTTGCTGGATTAAAGATTATCAAAATCTATTTTAATCGTCGCAGTTAGAAATACAATTTTATTCTAATATTATTTTATAATAAATTCTCCCATCAATTAGAAAACAATCTTCATCACTCTTGTCGGTTTTGCAAAATTCAAATGTTGCAATTTGTTTTTCCGATTTAATTTTTCTTGTTACTAATTTTCCGTCTGTTATTGTCCAAGAGTCAGAAAGTGTAGTAGTCAATCCTCTTTCAATTTTGTCACCGACTAGTTCTGTAATTGAATTAACATTAAAAGCAATTTTGTTGTCTTCGATTTTATAAGTTCCAGTTATTTTTATTATTCTTTTTAATCCATTATATTCTGAAGGATAAAACTCGAATTTATTGTCTAAATAAAATTTATATGAATCTAAAAGACCCGAGGAAACTTCCTTCGATTGTAATTGCCAAACCCCAACAATATTGTTGAAATTGTTTTTTGTTACATTTTGACTTATAGAATTTATCGAAACAAATACCATAATTATTAAGCAAATTTTTTTCATGATTAAGCAAAAGGTTTTAATAATTAAAGATTATCAAAATCTATTTTAAGTGTTGTTGACGTGGGTACCGCTTGGCAAGACAATGTTAATCCCTCTGCAATTTCGTCATCTGTAAGAATTTGATTTTTCTTCATCGTAGCATTTCCATCTGTAATTTTACAAATACAACTGCTACAAATACCTCCTTGACAAGAATAAGGCACGTCTAGACCCTGTTTTAAAGCCGCTTCTAGTACCGTTTGTTTTTGGCTCATTTCAAAAGTTGTTTCTTCTCCATCAACTAGTATAGTTACAGACGCATGTCCTTCTGTAGCAGGTAGGTTTTCTGGTGAAGGAGCCGTTCCAAACAGTTCAAATTTAATGTCTTTTTCAGACACATTGTTTTCTTTTAACACACCCGAAACAGTGTTAATCATTGCTTCTGGCCCACACAAGTAAAATGCGTCAAAAGAGGTTTCGGTGTGTTTGTTTTTTAATACTGCATTTACAACAGATCTATCAATTCTTCCAAAAAAAGTATCTGCAACATTTGCTTGACTGTACACAAAATGAACAAAAAAGCGACCTAAATATTGTTGCTGTAGCTCAATTAATTCATCATGAAAAATGGTTTCTTCAGGTGTTTTGTTTCCATATGTTAATACAATGGTACTTTTAGGTTCTTCAAGTAAAATCGTTTTTAGTATAGAATAAACAGGGGTAATTCCGCTACCAGCAGCAAAAGCAGCATAATTTTTCTGAGCTTCAGGATGTGGTGTAAAATTAAATTTACCCTCAGGAACACTTACCTCTACTAAATCTCCTACTTTCAATGTTTCGTTAGCAAATGTAGAAAACACACCTTTATTTACAGCTTTAATACCAATTTGTATTTTGTTTTCTTTAGGAGCGGCACAGATAGAATACGCTCTTCGTAGTTCTTTCCCGTTAAGTGTTACCTTTAAGGTTACGTATTGTCCTGCTAAAAACGAAAAGTTTTTTTCTAATGTTTCTGGCACATTAAACTGTATAGTAACTGCGTTTGGCGTTTCTCTTTTTATTTCTTGAATGGTGAGTTTGTAAAAATCCATTTTGCTTTTTTTATTCTGTAAACAACGCTTTTAATTCCGTTGCTTCGTTGGGTTTCATTTTTCCAGCTAAGACCAAGCTTAATTGTTTTCTTCGTAATGCGGCATCATAGCGTTGTTTTTCTAAATCGGTTTCAGGAATGATTGGCGGCACTGGAATAGGTCTTCCGGTTTCATCCACAGCAACAAATGTATAAATAGCTTCGTTCGCTTTATTTTTAATTCCTGATTCTCTGTCTTCAATCCAAACATCAATAAAAATTTCCATTGAAGTATTAAAGGTTCTCGACACTTTGGATTCTACTGTTACTACGCTTCCCAAAGGAATGGCTCTATTAAATGCTACGTGATTAACAGAAGCGGTAACACAAATTCTACGAGAATGTCTCCTGGCGGTAATACTTGCTGCTCTATCCATACGAGCCAACAATTCTCCACCAAATAAATTATTCAATACCTGTGTTGCAGGAAAATCTGGATGGTGTCGATTGGGAAACCTTCTTGCCATACGAATAGAACCTTGCACCGAACTTGCATCATTGACTATCGAATATTTCTTTGTGGTCGCAGAAAGAATAGGATGCTCATAAGTTGGTAAAGTTTGTTGGTTGAGTGGCAAACTACCAATGTATTGATTCATTAAGCTTTGCATGTTTTTAGGAAACTTGCCAGCCATGAATACAACTGCCTTACCGTGTTTGTAGAAACGATCGTAATACTTCACCAGATCTTCTCTTGTAAGGTTGTTGAATGCAGCTTCTGTAGAATAAGTACCATAAGGATGGTTGATGCCAAACAAGTATTCATCAATCAATCTATTTGCGATAAAATCACTCTTCTTCAAATTCAAAGTCAACCTTTGTATTTGATTTTGTTGGTAGATTTTTAATTCTTCTTCTGGAAAATTTGCTTCTGTCACCAATTCACTCACCACAGGTAACAAAGCTTCAAAATGCTTTGACAAGGTGTGCAAATTAATCGTTGCGGTTTCATTATAACAAGTTCTATTCACATAAGCACCATAGAACTCAAAATGATCGTTCAATTCAAACGCCGTTCTTTTATGTGTGCCATTCTTTAATAAAAAATTAGTCGCAGCAGCTACCCAGTTTTTTTCTTCATAGCAATTGCCTGCAAAAAAAACCAAGTCCATCATCATCACCTCTTCTGCTCCACCTTCATAACTATATACTTCTACCCCATTGTCTAATGTAAAATGTTGATAGGGTTTCAGTTGAATATCAAAATCAACGGCATCCTTGATCAACGGGGCTTTAATTCTATCTAATGCCATGTTTTAATTTTTACTGTAATAATATAATGTGTTTCTATTGCTGTCTTGGAAGATCGCATTTGCAGTTGCCTGAATCTTTTCTGGTGTTACTGCTTGGTACTTCTCCAATTCCTTATTCATCATATCGGCATCTCCTAATAATTCATAAAAAGCCAAGCTATGTGCACGGTTCATGATACTCATGTCTTCAAAACAAATAATGCTCTCAGTTTTATTAATGACTTTCTGCACTTCTTTTTGAGGTAGTAATTCCTGTTTAATTTTATGCACTTCATCTAAAACCGCTTGTTCTGCCACTGCCATGCTTACCCCTTTTACCAATTTACCTTCAATCACCAATAAGCCTGGATCGACGGTACCAAAATGATAACAATCAATCGAAGAAAATAATTGTTTTACTTTTATCAATTGCTCATACAATCTTGCAGAAGCACCTCCACCCAATACTTCCGTAATTAAATCGGTCTCGTGATAGCCTGCATCAAATCTACCTCCCATATGCCAGGTCATCATCAACATATCCATTGGCACATCCGCACGCACTTCTAATGACTTTGATTTTTCTTGTACCGGCTCTTTTGGTAAATTTCTATGGTATGCTTCACCAGCAGGAATTGGACCAAACCATTTCTCAGCCAAAACTTTTACTTGTTCTGTTGTCGTATTCCCTGTCACTACTAAAATGGCATTATTAGGTCTGTAAAATTTAAAGAAAAAATCTTTTACATCTTGCATCTTCGCATTTTCTACATGCGATAATTCTGCACCAATGGTCATCCATCGATAAGGATGTTTTGTGTAAGCCAATGCACGCATTTTATGCCAAGCATCTCCATAAGGTTTATTGATATAATGCTCTTTAAATTCTTCACAAACCACTTTTCTTTGCACTTCTAAACTCTTCTCACTAAAAGCAAGTGATAACATACGGTCACTCTCTAACCAAAAAGCAGTTTCAATATTTTCGCCAGGAATTTGACAATAATAATTGGTTAAATCATTGGTGGTATAGGCGTTGTTTTCACCACCTGCTCTTTGCAAAGGTTCGTCATATACTGGGATGTTCACACTGCCACCAAACATCAAGTGTTCAAAAAGGTGGGCGAACCCAGTTTGTGCAGGATTTTCGTCCTTAGCACCTACATTATATAAGACATTTACAACCGCCATGGGTGTACTTGTATCTTGGTGCACTAGCACCTTCAAGCCATTCTCTAATTGGAATCTGTCAAATTGTATCATAAGGACCACAAAAATAAGCTTAAAACGCACAACCATTTGACGTTAAGCTTGTTTAATTAGTAACTTCGCACCATTAATTGAAAAATATGCAATTAGAACAACTTTACCAGAAAGCACTGAATTTTGAATACTTAACAAAAGAAGAGGGTATGTTCCTTTTCGAAAACGCCCCATTGGCTGAATTAAGCTATGTGGCCGACAGTTTAAGAAAGAAACAAGTACCGCATGGTAAAGTGACTTGGCAGATTGACCGTAATTTGAATACAACTAATGTATGTATCGCCAATTGTAAGTTTTGTAATTTCTACCGTATCCCGGGACATCCTGAATCCTATATCACCGATATGGATACTTATCGTGTGAAGATCAAGGAAACTATTGCTTGGGGTGGAGATCAATTGCTATTACAAGGCGGACATCATCCAGAACTTGGATTGGATTTTTATGCCAATTTATTTAGACAGATCAAATCAGAATTTCCAACGATTAAGTTACATACATTAGGGCCCCCAGAGATTGCACATATCGCAAAATTGGGTGGATTTACGCATACCCATGTATTAAAAACTTTGCAAGAAGCAGGGATGGATTCCTTACCTGGTGCGGGTGCAGAGATTTTAGTGGACAGAGTAAGAAGACTGGTATCCAATGGAAAATGTGGTGCAGACGAATGGTTAGAAGTGATGGCCGCAGCACATCAATTGAATATTACGACAAGTGCTACTATGATGTTTGGACATGTGGAAACATTAGAAGAGCGCTTCATCCACTTAATCAAAATCAGAGAAGTACAGGACAGAAAACCTGAAGGTGCAAAAGGATTTTTGGCTTTCATTCCTTGGACCTTCCAAGACGTAGACACTTTATTGACAAAAATTAGAGGGGTACATAATTTAACCACGACCGAAGAGTATATCCGCATGATTGCGATAAGTCGTATCATGTTGCCTAATATCAAAAATATCCAAGCAAGCTGGTTGACTGTAGGTAAAGCCACAGCACAGGTTTGTTTAGAAGCAGGCGCCAATGATTTTGGTAGTATCATGCTAGAGGAAAATGTGGTAAGAGATCGGAAGAGCG
>NZ_CALFIG010000281.1 GCF_937876455.1 uncultured Flavobacterium sp. | reverse complement strand
GGCAGTGAATGGCTATCCCTAAAAAGCTACGAATACTACGAAGCGATAAGATACGGAGCAGACTTGATATGTAATATGATGTTTGCGCAGTATGTTATAAGCGTAGTAGTATGAGTGCTTTAGGGATTAGTCAGAGGGGCATGGCCGAAAGGCCTATCTTTTATTATAATAACTAACTAAAAAATATACGCTTCAAATTTACATACAGCTTTCGATTAAAAGTGATTTTGAGTTAGCGATTGTAGCGAAAATCCTTTTGAGCCACGTGTAGGCGAACTACTTTGAGTAGTCTTTGCTCAAAAGATTGCAGCGTAAAGCGCGGTGGCGACAGCCAAACTCCATAAGTATTTCCTTAAAATTTAGTAGTACAAATAGATACATATACAGTAATACTAGAGTAATATTAAATATTACAAACAATATCCACTTCAAAAAATATTTTTTTATATAAAGCTCTGTTTTAAACCAATATTAATATAAAGAAAGAGGGCATGTTAACATATCCTCTTTCTTTATATTAATATTCAAATTTAATCTATTTTTTCTTTTTATTATTATCTAAAGCAAGACCAATAGCAACACCTAAACATAATCCTATTGCTATCTGGTCAAGTATCACACCAAAGACAAGTCCCATTCCCATAAAAAGTGGAAAATAGTAATTATTATTCTTTTTAGCATTGTTTTTGCTCATAAAATTCCCCCCATAAATTAACAACTATTATCTTATTATACATTATAACTTATTTTCCGAAAAAGTATCATATATCAACATTTAATTATAACAGAGCCTTATATAAAATTTCATAAATCAAATACAAATAAAAAATAAATAATGCAGTGGGTTTTTAGTCTGACATCACAGTTTGCAGAGGTTTTGAGCCACGTGTTGGCGAACCACTTTTGCTGCAATCTGTGATGTCAGACTTGACCCTAAAGATTTTGACCCCAATATATAAATAAAGATAGTTGAGGTAGGAGCGGTCTTTGCTCCTACTTCAACTATCATCCTATACTATTCTTAATTTTTACTAGAGCAAAGGGATTGGAGGAGGGGGAGCAGAGAGCGCGGTGGGAAAAGTATGTCCAATGCTGAAACGTAGTAAATAGTAAGCACATAAATAAAGCTACAATATAGCTCATATCATAATCAAAAAATCCTATGTAATATGAGCTATATTGTAGCATCACCTTGTATGCCTTATTTTTTACGAAGTGAAAGCATTGGACATACAGGGGCTGAATAACCGAAGGTTTAAAAACCATAAGCTCTCATAAAATCTTTTTACCAATGCGAAGCATCTATAAACAAATTTTATGAGCTATATCCATAATCTTTCCACCTCTTTATTTTTCATTTATTAATTTATGAATTAACCCAACAGAACAATTATATCTATTAGCAATCTCTTTTATAGTATTTCCATCTTCCCTAAGCCTTCTTATCTCATCAACCTGATCATCAGTAAACTTAGCCTTTCTACCAGCACCTCTAGCATTATGCATTAAAGAATTTTTCTTTAAATTATTAATTTCTTCTAAAGTTCTATTAAAATCTTTATCCCTTAACTTTGAATACTCATCAAAATAATATAAATAATCTTTTCTATATTTCTCAACATCCTCTTCTAATCTTTCATTACGTTTTTCTAGCCTAGCTATAATATCATTCAAACAATCTATTTTTTGCTTTAACTCTTCTATTTCCACCTCATAAGACTTATCATCTCTACTTTCCTTCTTAGAAGTATCTACAGTTATATAATAGTAATTTCCACTTGAATATAAATCACTAGCTACTGATTTAAAGCCATCCATAAGCTTTTGAAATCTCTTAGTAGATAAATTCAAAAACCTATCACTTTTATGATTAAATCCCCACATAACAACCTTATTTTCTTTTTGATCAACTGTAATTTCAAGGTCCTCGTTTATATTATAAATCTTTCTACAAGTACATATTTTAGTATGTGTATCTAATATCTCTTTAAAAATTTCCATCTTATCACCTGTTCATAAATTAATTTATGAATATATTTTATCATTATCTTCAATTCCATTCAATAATTAATTTATGAAAATTAAATTCTAATCTTTTCATAAATTCTCCATAAATAAAATCATGAAAAAAACTCCACAACTATATTTTAGGACTTTGTACGTGAAACAAAATACACTTAAATTAATCAAAACTAAAATTCGCTTCGCTCATGTCATAGGCGACATTGTCCGTTGCTTAAAAGGAGGTAATAACATGGAAAAACAAAGACTTGCTACAAGTGTAGTTGAGGCTAAAAATCCATCATCTTTAAGAGTTAAATTTGACTGTGGGTTAAATGATAATGGAAAAACAATAGTAAAATCAAGAACTTACTCAAACTTAAAACATGATGCAAAAGCTCTTGATGTTTACAACGTAGCAGATGCCTTAGCATCACTTCAACAACATGACGTATTAGAAATAGCAAAAATAGATAACACAACATTAGCTTAAAATTAAATTATAGGAGGATTATTTAAATGGATGGAATAGAAGTTAAATTATTAATGTCATTTATGACTAATAGCGGTAGGAAAGTTAGCTTGTTTGTAACAGATCCAAGAGAAGATGTTACAGAAACAGAAATAAAAGAGGTTATGGACTTGATAATTGAGAAAAATATCTTTGCTCCTAATGGTGAAGATATCGTTAGTGCAAAAGATGCAAAAATAGTTCAAACAGAAACAACAGAGTTTGATTTAGTAGTAGCGTAACACATGGAACATCAGAAATGCCCTTCTGAGTTTCTGAGGGGCTTTCTTAGCAATTTTAAAGATTATTTGGAGGAATATATCGTTGGAACTAGATTTAATGCAATTAGTGGCTAATTTAGGATTTCCTGCTATCGTGACTATGTATTTACTTGTACGTATAGAGGGAAAACTAGAAAGTTTGAGTATTGGTATTAATTCTTTAGAGAATGTCTATAGATTTGTGTAAATAAGATTTTTTATAATTTATA
>NZ_CALFIG010000280.1 GCF_937876455.1 uncultured Flavobacterium sp. | reverse complement strand
AAAGTTGGTTCAAGCAAATCGCCGATAAAATTTAAAGGCCCTTCTAATCGGCGCAGACGTTTGAATTTTCTGTATTCTCTTTTAGGCTCTAATAAATCACCTTTAAGAATTGTGCCATCAGGTTTTGCTAATTGAAGATTTATTTTCCAATAACCTGTCATTGTAAGTGATAATTTTCCTTTGTATAAATTGCCTGCCGTTAGTTGAGTTGCATTTACATTATTTGGCGAACTATGATTTCCCATGCTTGGCATTCTTGGGTCAATTTTTACAGTATAACCATCAACAACAGGAAACGTCATCATATCTTGCATTTTCCAAACACCAACAACTAAATCATTTACAGCTACTTTTGGATGATGAGGATCAACATAAGCCACCAAATATTTCACACCATCAGATCCTGTAAAAGTATTAACTGTTCTTTTTGCAGAAGCAGGGACATCAATTACAGAAGTCATTGTATAATCTACATTGTCAATTGTATAATCGATTTTTAAATCCCAATATTCAGTAGTGTTTTGAGCCATTTGAAACATTATGTAGCCTTCATATAAAGTTCCATCTGCTGTAACTTTTTCAACATCAGATTTTGGGCAAGAATGATTCATCATAGCCATGTGCATAATTGGCATCCATGAAACTTCTGCATTTTTTATATATTGATTGTTAGCGTTGTTTTTAATCCTTAATTTAATTTCATTATAACCTTGAACTGTTGCTCCTGTATGAGAATATAACTCAATAGTATGTAAAGTATTTGTAATTTCTTTGAATTTTGTTAAACCTTCCAATTCATTTATTGTTGGTTCATTATTATCATCATTAGAACAAGATGTAAAAGCTAGTGCTATAAATAAAATGGCGAAAATATTTTTTAATTTAGTTTTCATTTTTTATTAATTAAAGTCTATAGAATACTTTGTCTGTAAAGATTTCTCTTTGAGACATTTTTGGATATAAGAATCCTTTCAATTCAAACTAATTGAATCGATTTCTAATAAAATTTAAGAAATAAAAGTTGGCGGATGAAAAACGGAGCAACCTACCGTGTGAAAGTATAAGTTGGCATAGTTGTCTCCAACAGAAGTTTTATTATGAAAATAAATTTGTCTAAAATTAATTTCGGAAAGTTCGTTGCAATAAAGCAATTCAATTTCGTATTTAGAATTGTCTTTTTTATCTGAATTAATTGGTTTCTCGTTTTCAGATGCTTTAGCCAATTCTTTCATCAAATGACATTTACCATTACATTTTAGTTGTGGCTTAGCTTTGTTTTCGCAAAGAACTTTTGAGATATATTCATAATTAATAACATAATCTACAACCGGAAGAATCGGTTTTAGAAATATTGCTAGAATTACTATGATTATAATTTTTTTCACTTTGCAAATTTACAATGAGAAAAACAGCATTTTATATGATTATGGTCATATTTTTAGTAAATTTATAAAAATTAACTTTGTAACCATAAGCTTGAACCAGCAATAATCACTGGTTTATTTGCTTAAAACACAGATTATCAACCATGCAAATAGATTTAGATTTACTGTATACTTGGGGTGCAATTGCCAAAGAATATAAGAAAAATGAAATAATCATTAGTGAAGACGAAGTAGCTTATTTCTACTATCAGGTGATAGAAGGTTGTGTAAGAATGTTTAATTCTAACGATGAAGGAAAAGAGTTTACACAAGGATATTTTTGTAACGGACAAAGTTTTGGTGAACCACCATTATTTATTGACGAGAAATATCCTGCAACTGCTGTTGCTTTTCAGGATTGTAAAATCATTAAACTTTCTAAAGAAAAATTTTTGAAGATTCTAGATGAGTATCCATCCATTCAAAAGCATTTTTTGATATTAATGGCAAAACGTATTCACGGAAAGGCAAAAACATCAAAAGACATCATCAATCAAAAACCTGAATTTAGAATTTTAGCATTCTTAAATGCACACAAAAAAGGTAATGGTAATCAAAAAGAATTAGTGCCATTTACAAGACAGGAAATAGCCAATTTCACTGGCTTACGAGTAGAAACGGTAATTAGAGCTTTTGCAAAAATGAAAGCAGCCAACAAAATTGAAATTAATAATCATAAAATCTATTTCTAATGCATTTTAACAGCAAGTTTTGGCTGAAATTCTCACTATTAAATTTATTAATTGTAGCACTTATCGGGCTTCTAATGCGTTACAAAATTGGATTTGAATTTCCTTTTTTTGACCAAAAACATTTACAACATTCTCATTCTCATTTTGCCTTTTCAGGTTGGATTAGTCATACTTTGATGGTGTTGATGATTGTGTTTTTAGAGAAGAAAAAAGCCCTTCTACAAGCTCAGGATGACAATAGAGAAAAGAATATAGAAAATAGATTTTTTAAAAAATACAGTTCAATATTATCTGCCAATTTGATTTGTGCTTATGGAATGTTGGTGTTTTTTATCATTCAAGGTTATGGATTGTTTTCTATAATTTTTTCTACCTCTTCGATTATAGTATCCTGTGTTTTTGCTTATTACTTCGTTAAAGATTTGAAATTAATTTCTGATGATGATTTATCTAAAAATTGGTTAAAAACTGCTTTATTTTTCAATGTGATTTCATCGTTCGGTACATTTGCTTTGGCTTATATGATGATTTCAAAAAACATTCATCAAAACGAATATTTAGCATCCATTTATTATTATTTGCACTTTCAATATAATGGTTGGTTTTTCTTTGCTTGCATGGGATTATTGTTCTCTTTTCTAAATTTAAAACCATCTGAAAATCCCTTTTTCAAAAGAACTTTTTGGCTGTTTTTTTTATCTTGTATTCCTGCGTATTTTCTATCAACACTTTGGTTAGATTTACCGATTTGGATATACATTCTAACGGTAATTGCTGCTTTTATTCAAGTTTATACTTGGTTTAGATTTTTGATTATCATTGTCAAAACGAAACGAGAATTTCTTGAAAATTTTCCTTTCTTTTTACGCTATATCTTACTTTTCGTTGGTTTTGCATTAAGTATGAAGTTTCTGCTCCAATTGGGATCAACTATTCCTGCAATTAGTCAATTGGCTTTTGGATTTAGACCGATAGTAATTGCTTATTTACATTTGGTTTTGTTAGCAATTATTAGTTTGTTTTTACTTTTTTACATTTATGTAAATCATTTAATTCACTTTAACAAACCCATAAAAATAGGCGTAATTATTTTCTCGATTGGCGTTTTGTTAAACGAAATAATTCTTGCTGTTCAAGGCATTGCATCGTTTAGTTACACCATAATTCCATTTGCAAACGAAATGCTTTTTGGAGCTGCAATTATTCTAGTTTCTGGAATTGGAATTACTGCTTTTTATTCTATAAAAAAAGTTAAAAATCTTCCATTATTATGATTGCACTCATAAAATAACTGTTTCATAATTAGGTACTTTGTATGTATAATTTGAAAGTATAAAAAAGTATCTATTATGAAAAAATCAATTAAAACATTGTTATTGGCAAGTTTATTTATTGCCATAGGTTGCAAACAAAACGAACAAGCAACATCAGAAACCACTTCTGAAACTACTGAAGTAAGTTCTGGCGGACAAGAAAATGTAGTGGATGAAACTTCTGTTCCAAACATTGTACAAACTGCTGTTGGAAGCAAAGATCACACTACTTTAGTTACGGCTGTAAAAGCTGCAGGATTAGTAACTTCATTAAGCAATGCTGGTCCTTTTACAGTTTTTGCTCCAACCAATGCTGCATTTGATAAATTGCCTGCAGGAACAGTTGAAGGTTTATTAAAACCAGAGAAAAAAGGTGATTTAGAAAATATTTTAGGTTATCATACTTATGTAGGAACGCTAAAAACTGAATATATGCAAGACGGACAAGAATTTGATATGGTTTTTGGAGGTAAAGTAAAAATCACTAAAAAAGGTGATAAAACGTTTGTAAATGGTTCAGAAATAGTTGCATCAATCCCAACAGGAAACGGAATAATTCATGTTATTGGTGATGTACTTTTACCTAAATAAAATCAATTATTAATTCAAATATTGTTTTTCTTTTTTAATTAAAGCAGAAAAGCGTGAATTGTCGTAGGTGTACTTTTGCTTGATGCAGCAAATACTTGGGTAGCGGAAGAGCAAGGTGATT
>NZ_CALFIG010000279.1 GCF_937876455.1 uncultured Flavobacterium sp. | reverse complement strand
AAATTTCATATGTAAATAATGTTTCAGAATAGGGATTGTTCCAGGACTTACGTATCGTTGGTATGAATCCGAGTATTTCAACTGCTGTTGCTAAAATCGCAGACCACACGGGCTGCTTAACAACTAACCATAGAAACAGAGCAAGTAGGGACGATAAGAGAAATACAACATCTAAAAGTGTAATATCTTTTATTCCGTTACGCAGACTGAGAAGAAAGATTATAAAACAAATTATTAAAATCGGTTAATAAATAGTATATTTGCCTTTATAGAATATTGTTTACGTAGAAATAAAGATGTTAAAGACAGAAAAAAAATATACCTATTTTGAAGCAGGAGAAGGTACGCCAATTATTGTTCTCCATGGTTTAATGGGAGGGTTAAGTAATTTTGAAGGGTTAGCTAATTTTTTTCCTGAAAAAGGATATAAAGTTGTTATTCCTGAATTGCCTCTATACTCACAAAGTTTATTAAAAACCAATGTAAAAGCTTTTGCAAAATTTGTAAAAGATTTTGTTGTTTTTAAGGGATTTGAACGAGTTATTTTAGTAGGAAATTCGCTTGGCGGTCACATTTCTTTATATTTTTCTAAACAATATCCTGAACTTGTTAAAGGGTTAGTTATTACAGGAAGTTCTGGATTGTATGAAAGCGGCATGGGCGAAAGCTATCCCAAAAGAGGTGATTATGAGTACATAAAAAAGAAAAGCGAAGATGTGTTTTATGATCCAAAAGTAGCAACAAAAGAAATAGTTGATGAAGTTTTTGCTACGGTAAATGACCGCATTAAATTAATAAAAACATTGACAATTGCTAAAAGTGCTATTCGTCATAATATGGCTAAAGATTTGCCAAAAATGCACACACAAACTTGTATTATATGGGGCAAACAAGACAAAGTTACACCTCCCGAAGTAGCAGAAGAATTTAACAAACTTTTACCCAATTCTACTTTATATTGGATTGATAAATGTGGACATGCCGCAATGATGGAGCACCCAGATCGATTCAATGAAATTTTATTTGAATGGTTAACTGAGAAAAAACTATAACAAACTACTTTTAAATTAATAAAACCTCTTCTGAGGTATAAATAATGAAAATAAACTCAGCAGAATTTATAATAAGTAACTCAGATGCCGCTAAGTGTCCAAAAGACAGATTGCCCGAATATGCCTTCATAGGACGATCAAATGTAGGGAAATCTTCACTTATTAACATGCTTACTAATCATAAAAAACTAGCGAAAACTTCTGCTAGACCAGGAAAAACTCAACTCATCAATCATTTTTTGATTAATAAAAATTGGTTTTTAGTGGATTTGCCTGGCTATGGTTATGCAAGAGTTTCAAAATCAACAAAAGCAATATTTCAAAAATTCATTACCGATTATTTTGAAACAAGAGAACAATTAGTTTGTGCATTTATTTTAATCGACAGCCGCTTGGAACCTCAAAAAATAGATGTAGAGTTTATTAATTATTTAGGAGAAAGCGGGATTCCTTTTTGCTTAATTTTTACAAAAGCAGATAAATTAGGAAAAACTCAGGTTCAAAAAAATGTTGCTGCTTACAAAAAACACCTTCTAGCTAACGACTGGGAAGAGATGCCTCAATACTTTATTACCTCATCTGAAGAAGGGACAGGTAAAGAGGATGTCTTATCTTATATTGAGAATGTTAATAATGACATCTATTCAGGAAGTGATTTTTAATATTCCTACAAGACACTTACACATACCTTGCAGGAATAATTAATTTATACCAATGACTGTTGCGTCATCACGTTAGGTTTTTCTATACCCATTAAATGTAGAATTGTGGGTGCTACATCACCCAAAATACCATTTTTAATATTCAATTTTTTGTCGTTATCTACCAGTATCACAGGTACAGGATTTGTTGTGTGTGCTGTATTTGGCGAACCATCTGGATTTATCATTGTTTCACAATTACCATGATCTGCAATTACAATTGTGGTGTAATTATGCCCTAAAGCCGTTTCAATTATTTCTTTTACACAAGCGTCAACCGCTTCACAAGCTTTAATAGCAGCTTCCATAACCCCTGTATGGCCTACCATATCGCCATTGGCAAAATTTAAACACACAAAATCAACCTCCTCTTTTTTAAGTTCTGAAACTAAGGCATCTTTTAATTCAAAAGCACTCATTTCGGGCTGTAAATCATAAGTTGCAACTTTTGGCGAATTTTTTAAAATTCTTGTTTCGCCTTCAAAGGGTTCCTCTCTACCTCCAGAAAAGAAAAAAGTTACATGAGGATATTTTTCAGTTTCTGCAATTCGGATTTGTTTTTTGCCTGCATTGGCCAGTACTTCGCCTAACGTCTGTGTAATATTCTCTTTATCATAAATTACATGTACGTTTTGATACGTATCATCATAATTTGTCATGGTTACATAATACAAGTTTAACTTGTGCATGTTTTGTTCGTGAAAATCTTGTTGAGACAAGGCTTCGGTTAACTCTCGTCCTCTGTCCGTTCTAAAGTTAAAAAAGAGTACAACATCACCTTCTTTAATTGTTGCGATAGGTTGATTAGCTGTATTTACTTTTACGATTGGCTTAATAAACTCATCCGTAGTATTTTCATCATAGCTTTTTTGTATACTTTCTGCAATATTTGTAGATTTTTCACCGGTTGCATGAACTAGTAAATCATACGCTAATTTAACACGTTCCCAGCGTTTATCCCTATCCATTGCGTAATACCTTCCAATAACAGAAGCTAATTTTGCGGGTTTTGTAGTTAAATATGCTTCTAAATCTTCAATATATTTTTTACCCGATTTTGGATCTACATCACGTCCGTCTGTAAATGCATGTACAAACATATTTGTTACACCACTGTTTGTAGCAGCATCTATTAAGCCACGTAAATGAGAGGTATGTGAATGTACGCCACCATCTGAAACTAATCCTAGAAAATGAATAGGTTTATGGTTTATTTTAGCATATTCAAAAGCTTCTTTTAACGATTGTTCATTTGCCATTGTATTGTGTTGAACAGCTAAATTAATTTTAGCCAAATCCTGATAAACAATGCGACCCGCACCCAAATTCATATGGCCTACTTCACTATTTCCCATTTGTCCTTCAGGTAAACCAACATGTAGACCGTCCGTTCTTAATTCGGCATTAGAATAATTTTTATATAATGAATCGATAAAAGGTGTATTTGCATTATCAATCGCTGAAACTTTAGGGTCTGGAGAATGTCCCCAACCATCTAAAATCATTAATATTACTTTCTTATTCATCTGAATTTAATTTGTAACGAAATTACGGAATTTTTAGATGCAAGTACTAAAATCTTATTAACGAAAAGGATTTCATAAAGAATTATTTTTTGAAAATATGCTTTGCTTGGTTGTAATCAATAAAATATCTTATACTAATTGAAAAGGTGTGATTTAGCATGTCTTTATTCATTACATCCATAAAAACTCTAAATAAATTATCGTCTATTTCTCTTTTAAATTTTGAAGAGCTATTTCTATACAAAACAGTCATTTGACTTCCAGGAGCAAACCACCAGCTGTAAGACAAATCTAAATTCCATAAGTTAAGGTTCGAATTTTTATTAGATAAATATTCGAAAGGTATGGTAGAGCCATCTTCTTGGAGTAAATGAGTAGATGTGTTTTCTGCGTAAGACCAATAGTGTCTTGCATTTAATCTAAAGTTCATTGTAGAGGAAATTGAATATTTACCCTCTACACCTATTTCTATTGTTTTTTTATTTCTCCTTGCATAAACAGCATCATATACATGATAATCAATCCATCCCAAATCATTATATTCTAAACTTAAAGAATTTCTAAAAACTAACATAAATCGATCATTAAAGCGGTATCTTGGACTAAAATTATACCCTACAAACCACCAGCCTTTAGATTCCGCAAAACCAATCCAAGGATTTACATCAATAGCAAATTTATTATTATAATTTGTTGATACATATGCTGACCAATTATAGTATTTTGGAAAATTTGTGTATCGTCCTTCAATCCTTGGGTCATAATAATCATGAACTTCAAATAATCGAGCCACAACATTAAAGCCGTAAGAATAATTTTTTTTATCTGTAATATTTAGATTAAAATTTACATATTGTTCTTGTAGATAATTAGACTCATTATGAAACTGTGAAAACCAACCTAAATTTACTCTAAAAGCATTCAATTTATCAGTTGCTTTTAATATTCGATAATTTATATTTCCGTTTAATGCGTAATAATTCGTTTGAAAATTAATTCCTAAATCATTGTTGTCAAAATCTTTAGAAACATAATTACCTCCTATAGAATATCTAAACTTACCTGTTGTTTCTGAAAGATATAATTCTGCAACTTTCCCTTTTTTAGAAGGCAAATCTAGTAAATCACTAACAAAACTATATTTTAATGCTCCTGTAGCATTGTATGTATTCTTTTTAGTATTCAAATTGAAGGCTAAAGCCGAAACATTTGCATCTCTAAAAGAACCACTTCTTGTTACGTTAGTATTTATAAATGAAACCGAAGAATTTTGATTGAAGCGTTGATCAAAAACCGTAATATTATAATTTGCTAATGGCTCTACAACTTCTTTTCTATAGTCACCTGTATATAAATTTTGAATAGTAGCTTCTGTTTTATCTGTTACTGCATTTAATACACCTATACCTAAGCCTTTTTTAGTGCGTCCAGAAATTTTTAAGGCATTTACAAGTTGGACATTTTTAGGCATATCCACAACTTCTTCTTCAAAAGATATTACTTCGGGCTGTTTACTTGGCGCCCCTCCAATTCGTCTAGAATAAAACAAATTTCCTTTACTAAATAAATCTGTCCCTTCTGTAAAAAAGGGTCTATTTTCATTAAATACTTGTTCAAAAGGGCCAAGATTTAATATTTGATTATCAAATTTTGTCTGACCAAAATCAGGCACTAAAACAGCATCTAAAGTAAATGCATCCGTTAATCCATATTTCAAATCGAGTCCTACTTTAAGCGTTCCTTCTGCTTTTTCCTGTGAAGGACTGTTCAAATAAAAAGAAGAATAAGGTATTAAAAATAGCCTTGTAGGGGTTTTAATGTTTTTAATCCCATCTAGCAAACCAGCTTGTTGTGTAAAAGTACCAACTCTATTATTTACTTTATTCCACGTGTATTTGTAACGCAATCGTCTTACTTCTCTAAAGAAATTAATCCCCCAAATCTGATCCTCCACTTTTGAAAATCGAATAGCCGCGTACGGAATTTTTAACTCAACTACCCAACCCTTCTCTGTAATTTTTGCTTGACTATGCCAAATAGCATCCCATGAAAAATCCTCTCCCTCTTGTGCTGTTCGGATACAATCAGCCTGACCATTTGCAGCATTTACAAAAAAACTATATTCTTGTTGACCGTCATTAAAACCATTAATGAATACTCCAAACAAATCTGATGTACCAAAATTATCGCGCTCTGTAATTTCTTTAAGAATTTTATCTGGGTGATTATCATACAATATAGCCCCTATATACAATGCATTATCATCATAAAGGATTTTAATTTCGGTACGAAGTGTATCGGGTTCAGGCTTACCATTTTCTGGCTCAAAACCAAAAAAATCTTTTGCAATAGCTACATTTTTCCATTCTATCTCATCTAAAACACCATCTATTTTAAGTATCGTATTTACTCTAGAAGCACTGATTTTTTTCTTTTCAAATGCTATTTGACCTTCCTGTGCAACAAGCGAAGTTGTTACAAAAAATAAAATCAGTTGTAAAATATTTTTTTTAGTCATTGGGGAATTACGATTTGATTGATTTTTTTAGGTCAATCTTTTCAACTTGCAAAAAAATTAAAAAAAAATGAAATGACTAAGAAAAAAAGATCTTATTATTTGAAAAATACACATTTTACACATCTTTATGTGGGTGATTTTTATAATTAAAGATGCTTATATAACAAAAAATGAACTCCTATGCCAGGTATTTCAAAAGCGCTTCCTCGCTTCTCAAATCCGTTTCGTTCATAAAAACCAATCGCTTTTTCTCGAGCATTAAACCAAATTAAATCACCTTGCTCTTCCGCTACCCAAGTATTTGCTGCATCAAGCAAAAGTACACCATACTTTTTATTTTGATAAGGTGCTAAAATAGCCATTCCTCTATATTGATAAGCATTTTTACTTTCTAAGATTGGACATTCATTTTTAAAAACTGATAATACGCCAAGTAATTTTTCTTCTAAAAAAAGTCCAAAATGAGTTGTTGTAGGCAATTCATCTCCTTCAAAATAACACGTTTCTACAGGCTTACCTGCTCTCAATACAGGATGCCGTACGGCAAAAGTTTTATTGAAAGGGATTTTTTTTACTTGTAAATTCATTTAATTGTTTAATTACTACGTTTTTACACGAGGCTATTTTAAAAAAATAAAGTTACATAAAAATTTTATTAAAAAATATTTGCAAATGAAACAAATTTGGGCTTATATTTGCACCCACAAATAAAAGAATGCGGAAGTAGCTCAGTTGGTAGAGCGTCAGCCTTCCAAGCTGAATGTCGCGAGTTCGACCCTCGTCTTCCGCTCCATAAAAAAGCCTCAATATTGAGGCTTTTTTATTTTAAATTACTCAAATCAGTACCAGATTCTAGTTCAATTGGTTCTTTTCCTTGCTGAAACAATCTGGCTGTAAGATTTCCTTTTAAAGTGATTGTATCTCCAATAACCTCGAGCCAACTCCCTTCTCGTAATCCTAATACAGCTTGCGGATTATAGCAATGAAATTCATTTATGCGAGTTTCACGGGTTTCGCCCATATGCGTTGAGCCCTCAATAGGGTCTAAATAATGTGGATTAATATTAAATGAAACAAGCCCTAATGTTTTAAAACTTGGAGGACATACAATAGGCATGTCGTTTGTTGTCCCCATGGTTAAGCCACAAATATTACTACCCGCACTTGTCCCTAAATAAGGTACACCTTTGCTCACTGATTCCGCAATACTTTCAAACAAGTCATATTCATAAAGCATATCAACCAAAACAAATGTATTGCCGCCTCCAGTAAATATTGCTTGTGCATTTGCAATTGCTTGCTTGGGGTTTTCAAATTCATGAATTCCCTTTACTTGAATGTTAAAATTAGCAAAAAAACTACTCACTTTAGCAGTATATTCGTCATAAGAAATTCCACCAGGCCTTGCAAAGGGAATAAAAATAAGTTCTTTAACTTCCTTAAAATGTATTCGAAGTTCAGGCAACAAGTAATCTAAATAGTCTCCATTATAGAGTGTTGAAGTACTAGCAATGATAATTTTCTTCATAATTTGTTTACTCAGTAATATTCTTAACAAAATTTTATTATTGAAATCAATGCAGTTATTTTATTTTTACAAAAAATTATACATTGAGATTATTTACATTATTTACCATCTTCTTTTTCTGTACTACGAGTTGGAGTCAGAACGATTCCATTATAAAAGGAAAAATCATCGTTGAAACCAACGATACAGATGGAATTACTATTGTAAATTTATCAAACAAAAGTAACACTATTTCATCAAATGGGGGTTATTTTTCTATAAAAGCAAAAGCAAAAGACACCCTAATGTTTAGCGCCATACACTTAGAAGCTAAAAAGCATATCGTAAGCGCAAAGGATTTTAAAAACGACTTACTTTTTATTAAACTAGCCATTCATACCAAGCACATTAAAGAAATTATGATTACTAATTCAGATATTTCTGCAGAATCATTAGGATTAGTTCGTAAGGGTCAAAAAAAATACACCCCCGCAGAACGACGTTTAAAAACCGCTGGCGATGTAGGAAATATTTTCAATCAAGGATTAGCGGTAGGTGTTGATCCATTAATAAATTGGATTACAGGACGAACAGCACAGTTGAAAAAAGAATTAGAAATAGAACGAAAAGAGTTTTTACAAACCAAAATAAATACTACTTTTGAAAAAGACTATTTAATTGGAATATTAAAAATCCCCGCAGAATACACCGATGGTTTTGTTTTTTACATTGTTGAAGATAAAGAATTAGTGGAAGCCGTAAAAATTAAGAACAAAACAAAAGTAGCTTTTAGACTAAGTGAATTAGCCACTGAATATTTAAAACTCAAAGAACCTGAAATAAAAACGAACGAAGAAATGAAAAATGCAGATGAACCTAAAAAAAATGAATAAATTAAAATTGCTCATAATACCAATAGTTTTAGTATTGATTTGTGGATTTTCAGTACACAAATTTTATGTGGGTGTTTTTCAAATAGATTATTTTAAAGAAAAAAAGAGTGTTCAAATTACAGCGCGGTTATTTATTGATGACTTAGAAAAAGCATTGCAAAAAAAGCATAATAAACATTTTTACATCACTACAAAAGACGAAATTCCTGATGCAAATAAACACATTGAAGCGTATATCAAAGAACGATTTTTGATAAAAATCAACAATAAAAATCAGTCCTTAATATTACTAACAAAGGAACAAGAAGATAATATCATCATTTGTTATTTAAAAATCCCCTTTTCAGAAAAAATTAAGACACTCGAACTTACTAATACAATTTTAACAGATATTTTTAGCGAACAACAAAATTTAGTACATTTGAACAATAATGGTAACAAAAAAACACTTTTGTTTACTAATACTAACAACTATCAAAAGATAAACTTTTAATTATGAAAAAATCTATTGCATTAATTTTCATGCTTTTAACTCTTATTGCTGGAGCACAAGAAACTAAAAAAGAAGAAATTAAAAGAGAAGGCGGACATTATGACAAAAATAAGTTTAGTCAAATGTATAGCGAAATGGCGACTCCAAATATGTACAGAAGTGCTTCTGGAGCCCCAGGACCTGCTTATTATCAACAAAAAGCTGACTACAAAATCAATCTTGAATTAGATGATAAATTAGCACGTCTTTATGGTTCAGAAACCATTACTTATTATAATAATGCACCTGACGCATTAGACTATTTATGGGTGCAACTGGATCAAAACATAGAAAAACCTGATTCGCAAACCCCACTGATTGATAATCAGTCCATTTTCCCGAATACGAGTTCAGCAAGTTTTGCATCAAAATACATGGAAAAACCTTTTGAAGGCGGTTTCAATATTGACTATGTAAAAGATGCTAAAGGAAACGACATGACGTATGTTATCAATCAAACGATGATGCGTATTGATTTGCCTAAAGCACTTAAAAAAGGTGAAAAAATTAGTTTCTCCATTAAATGGTGGTATAACATTGTTAATTATCAAGGTTCTGCAAATAATGGAAGATCGGGATATGAACAATTTCCTGATGGTAACCGTTTGTATGTAATGGCTCAATTTTATCCAAGAATGTGTGTGTATAGCGACGTAGAAGGTTGGCAAAACATGCAATTTTGGGGAAGAAGTGAATTTGCTTTAACATTTGGTGATTATGAAGTAAACGTTACGGTTCCTGCAGACCATATTATGGAAGGAACAGGGGTGTTACAAAACAGAAATGAAGTTTTTACCGCTGAACAAGTAAAAAGATGGGAATTAGCTGAAAACACTTTTGACAAACCCGTAGTAATCGTTACACAACAAGAAGCAGAAGCTAGCGAAAAAGGATTTGCAACGGCAAAAAAAACATGGAAATTTAAAGCTGAAAACGTACGTGATTTTGGTTTTTCAACTTCAAGAAAATTCATTTTAGATGCAATGGCTGTTAAAATTGGCAATAACAAACCAATGGCAATTTCTATCTATCCAAAAGAAGCTAATCCACTATGGGGAGATTTATCCACTAAAGCGGTAGCGCACACCTTAAAAACCTATTCTAAATATACTTTTGATTATCCTTATCCAAAAGCGGTTTCTGTTTCTGCAGAAGACCAAGGCATGGAATACCCAATGATTTGCTGGAATTTTGGTCGTCCGGATGAAAATGGAAAAGTGAGTGATCGTGTTAAATATGGCATGTTAGGTGTAATTATTCATGAAGTAGGACACAACTTCTTC
>NZ_CALFIG010000278.1 GCF_937876455.1 uncultured Flavobacterium sp. | reverse complement strand
CTATTATTGCAAGCTATGATATTTTAGCTTATAAAAAAGATGCTTCAGGAAAAAACAACATAGGATATGTAGTAGATATGAATCCTACATTTGATGCTGATGTTCAGGTTTTTTCCTTAAATCCAATAAATAAGCAATTATTAAGTATTCAAGCGTTTCAAAAGGATAAATCGTTTATTCAATTTGTGAAAAGCTTCCCAATTAATACAGAGATTAGAACTACTAAAACGTTTTCTACTGTACCCCCTCAAATTTCTAGAAATCCAATGCCAAAAATAGGCGTTGACTTTCCTGCAGGATTAGACGCTGGAGTAGTAACCGTTGAGTTAAATACCTCAATGATTTTATTGCCAGAAAACCCAATGCGAAAAAGAGCATTTGACAAAAGAGTAGGGTATTTTGCAAACAGTTATGATGTGTTTGAAGAAGATTCACATAAATCTGATACAGATGTGTTTGCCGTAAGATGGCGTTTAGAGCCTAAATCTCCTGAAGATGCAGAAAGACAAAAAAGAGGTGAATTAATTGAACCTAAAAAACCAATTGTTTATTATTTAGATCCAGCTACCCCAGATAAATGGAAACCGTTTATCAAACAAGGTATTGATGATTGGCAAGAGGCATTTGAATTTGCAGGTTGGAAAAATGCCATCCGTGGTGAATATTGGCCAGAAAACGACCCAACAATGAGTTTAGAAGATGCTCGTTTTTCAGTTTTAAGATATTTTGCAGCAGAAATTCAAAATGCGTATGGTCCAAATGTACACGATCCTAGAACAGGAGAAATTTTAGAAAGTCATATTGGTTGGTATCACAATATTATGAGTTTATTACGTGATTGGTATTTGATACAAACGGCAGCTGTAGATCCACAAGCGAGACATAAAAAATTCGATGATAAGTTAATGGGTGAATTAATTCGTTTTGTGGCAGCTCACGAAGTAGGTCACACACTTGGTTTACGTCATAATATGGGAGCTAGTAATGCTACTCCAGTAGAAAAATTAAGAGATCCTGCTTTCCAAAAACAAAATGGACATACTTCTTCAATCATGGATTATGCACGTTTTAATTATGTGGCACAACCTGAAGATGGTGTGAAAGATTTATTCCCAAGAATTGGCGATTATGATAAATGGGCAATTAAATGGGGGTATTCTTATTTTAAAGATGCGGCAGATGAAAAAGCTGAAAAAGCATTGTTAAATGAAATGACAAAAGATGCGTATCAAAACAGACGTTTATGGTTTGGTACGGAAACGAACCCATATGATCCAAGATACCAAACGGAAGATTTAGGAGATAATTCCATGAAAGCTTCTGAATATGGTATTAAAAATTTAAAAAGAATTTTACCTAATTTGATTGATTGGTCAAAAGAATCTGGTGAAGATTATTCAGAGTTAGAAGGTTTGTACAATTCGTTAGTGGGGCAGTACAGACGTTATATGGGACATGTTACCAAAAATGTTGGTGGTGTGTATGAAAATCCAAAAACCTATGATATGGCAGGAAGTGCATACGAAGTAACGCCTTCTGCTATTCAAAACGAAGCTATTGCTTTTTTAAATGAACAATTGTTTAAAACACCAACATGGTTACTCAACCAAGCTATTATTTCTAAAATTAAAGCAGATGTAGGTGTTGATGCTATTAAGAGTATTCAAGATGCTACATTGTCAAGTTTATTGTCAAATGATCGATTAGTACGATTGATTGAAACCTCTTCATTAAGTAAAGCAAATTACTCAGTAGATGAGTTAATTTCAGATTTGAGGAAAGGCATTTTCTCTGAATTAAAAGCGAATGCAACCATTGATATCTACAGAAGAAATCTTCAAAAAGTAATGGTGAGTAGATTAATTGATATCGTTGCATCTGATAAAAATGCAGTAGGTAATTTTGACGGAAAAAGAATCAGTGTAATTGATACAGATATTCCATCTATTGCTAGAGGTCAATTGGTTGAATTAAAAGCCCAATTAAAAGCAGCTAGTGCAACTACTTCAGATAGATTAAGTAAGTTTCACCTTCAAGATTTAGTGTCAAGAATTGAAAAAGCATTAAATCCTAAGCAATAATTCAATTTGAATTGTCAAATTTATAAACTCGACCTGTTAAGTTCTTCAACTCGACAGGTCGAATTTTTTTATGTGTTTACTATTCTTCTTTTTGTCCCATCATCATTAAATAGGCCTTTAAGAAACCGTCTAATTCACCATTCATAACTGCATCTACATCTGTTGATTCAAATCCACTTCGCACGTCTTTAACTAATTTATAAGGGTGCATTACATAGTTTCGAATTTGAGAACCCCATTCAATTTTCATTTTACTCGCTTCAATATCTGCACGTTGTGCCAAACGTTTTTTTAATTCAATTTCATATAATTGTGAGCGTAACATTTGCATAGCACGTTCTCTATTGTCGTGTTGTGAACGGGTTTCTGAACATTGAATTTGTATACCCGTAGGTTTGTGTACTAATTGTACTTTAGTTTCTACTTTGTTTACATTTTGTCCACCCGCACCACTAGAACGAGCTGTAGTAATTTCAATATCGGCAGGACTAATTTCTATTTCAATTGTATCGTCAACTAATGGATAAACATACACCGAAACAAAAGAAGTATGTCTTTTTGCATTACTGTCAAAAGGAGATATACGTACTAATCGATGCACACCATTTTCACCTTTTAAATAGCCAAAAGCAAAATCACCTTCAATTTCTAGGGTAACTGTTTTTACACCCGCTACATCGCCTTCTTGAAAGTTAAGTTCTTTAATTTTGTAGCCTTGTTTTTCGGCCCACATTAAGTACATGCGCATGAGCATACTTGCCCAATCACAACTTTCTGTACCTCCAGCACCAGCGGTAATTTGCAAGACCGCACTAAGATTATCTCCTTCATCAGAAAGCATGTTTCTAAATTCAAGATCTTCAATGGCTAGTAAGGTTTGTTGGTAATGCGTATCTACGTCTTCTTCAGAGGCATCACCTTCTTTATAAAATTCAAATAAAAGTTGGAGTTCTTCAGCTAAATCAGCACATCTTGTATAATCATCTACCCATTTTTTCTTTGAGCGAAGGTTTCTTACAATGATTTCCGCTTGTTTTGCATTGTTCCAAAAATCAGGAGCAAACGTTTTTTCTTCTTCGTTTGCAATTTCAATTAATTTGGCATCAACGTCAAAGATACCTCCTTAACGCAACCAGGCGATCATTAATGACCTTAATTTGTTCAATATTTATCATTTTTTTGTAGTTTTACCAAACAAAAATACGCTATTCATTTTATTTATGGAAATTAATTTATTTAGTGACACCGTTACCAAGCCTACTCCAGAAATGTTGCAATTCATGTTTAAAACCAAAGTAGGAGATGATGTATTTAAACAAGATCCTACGGTAAACGAACTAGAAGAAACACTTGCCGATTTGTTTGGTAAAGAGGCAGCTTTGTTTTTTCCGTCGGGAACGATGGCAAATCAAGTAGCGATTAAAATAAATACACAACCAGGTGACGAATTAATTTGTGACAAATGGGCACATGTCTATTTATATGAAGGTGGAGGAGCCGCTTTTAATAGTGGTGTAAGTTGTCAATTAATAGATGGAGTGAGAGGTATGATAACTGCCGAACAAGTTGCTGCAGCCATTAATGATTCGGATAATATTCATTTGGCAAAATCAAGTTTAGTTTGTATTGAAAACACAACCAATAAAGGTGGCGGTGCTTGTTATGATTTTCAAGAATTAGTAAAAATAAAAGAAGTTTGTACCCAAAATAACTTAAAATACCACTTAGATGGCGCACGATTGTGGAATGCTTTAGTGGCTAAAAAACAACATCCTAAAATGTATGGTGAATTGTTTGATACCATTTCTGTGTGTTTATCTAAAGGCTTAGGTGCACCAGTAGGTTCTGTATTGATAGGTTCTAAAGAAGCTATAAAAAGAGCCATGCGTGTTCGAAAATTATTTGGAGGCGGTATGAGACAGTCAGGTTATTTAGCAGCAGCAGGAATGTATGCCTTACAGCATCATATTTCTAGGTTAGAAGAAGACCATAAAAAAGCTAAAGATATAGCCCAGCTACTAACACGAATGCCTTGGACAGATAATGTGGAACCTGTTGAAACAAATATTGTTATTTTTACCGTTAAAGCGCCAATAACCCCAGCGCAACTCATGCAAAAACTGAAAGAAAAAAACATTTATATCAGTGATATGGGGCAAGGTAAACTACGTTTTGTAACCCATTTAGATTATAAACAAGTAATGCATGATTATGTATTAGAAGCCATAGAGCGAATTACTTTTTAAGTTGTTTTTCTATATGCATAAAAATTTCTGTTCTATCTATAGCATAATCAAACCATGTGGCATTTTCGGTTCGCTTAAACCAAGTAATTTGTCGTTTTGCAAAACGTCGGGTGTTCATTTTTATTTGCTCAATGGCAAATTCTAAATTTGTTTTGTTTTCAAAATAATCAAACAATTCTCTATATCCTACTGTTTGTAACGCATTCAATTGTTTGTTTGGATGCAAGGCCTTTGCTTCAGCTAAAAGCCCTTCGTTAAGCATCAAATCGACACGTTGATTGATTCTATCGTACATAATTTCTCTTTCCGCTTCTAAACCAATTAAAATAGGTGTAAAGTTTCTAGCGAATTTTCTTTTTCCAATAAAACTCGAGTAGGGTTTTCTTGTTCCTATGCATACTTCCACAAATCGTTTCATGCGCTGCGGATTTTGCAAGGTTTGCGGATTTTCAGTTTGTAATTTTTGAAAATATTCCGAATCTAACATTTGTAATTGTTCCTTCAAATAGTCAATCCCAAATGCATCGTATTTTCTATTTATTTCAGCTCTTACCGAAGGATCAATTTCTGGAAACTCATCAAACCCTTTCAATACAGCATCTACATACAATCCAGAGCCTCCTACCATAATTTGAACGTTGTTTTGTTGAAACAATTCGTCTAGTTTCGCTAAAGCTTCTTGTTCAAAATCTCCGACTGAATACGACTCGAATATCGATTTATTTTGAATAAAATGATGTGGTGCAGCAGCTAATTCTTCCTCACTTGGAACTGCGGTGCCAATTTTCATTTCTTTAAAAAATTGTCGGCTATCACATGAAAGAATAGCGCAACTAAAATGTTGTGCCAACGCAATACTTAAGGAAGTTTTTCCTATAGCGGTGGGGCCTATTATAGAGATGAGGTAGTTCAATGCTAAAACGTAATTATTTTAGTTACTTTATTTTTGCGCAAATAACTTTGAATGATTGTTTTTACATCACGATTGTGTTGCATCGGATTAATGATGTTTTTTAGCACATTTACATTGGTTATTTGGTAATTTAAATCAAAAAAACAATAGCCTTTGTAAACGCCATTTTCAATCAAAACAGCACTTCGTTCTTCAAAACTTCGACCTTTATCTACTACAATCATATTATTGTTTTCAAAAGCATTTTCTTCAAGAAATTCAAATACGCGTTCGTTGTAATTTTCAACATTCTCTTTGCCTAAGCAAGCGCCGTTACATTCTTTGATTTTATATTGAAAACAGCCATTTTTAGTTTCAAATAAGCCGTTTATTTTTTGACAAAGGTTATATTTTTCTGTTATTTTAAATAGCACATTTTTACCTTCTTGCAAGGTGGTAAAAGAAGTAATTTCTTTTTTTCTACCATCTGCTTTTTCGACACTTAATGCGATATAGCCTTCATCTGTTTTTTGTTGGTACAACGCATATTGAAAGATGCTTTTTCGTTGCGCTCGGTTGTAAATAGGCTTGTTGATTTTGATTTCTTCACTTTCTTTTAATAACGCAATGAGTTCGCTACCTGTTTCTTCAAAAGTTACAGCAAATACATCTCGTTGTATTTTTTTGCTTTTACTATTTGAACCTGTGAAATGTTGATTGACGCGCTTTTTAATGTTTTTACTTTTGCCAATGTAAATTAAATTTCCTTTTTCGTTGTGAATATAATAAATTCCCGTTTTTGAAGGCAAATTTTCAACAATGTCTAATAATTTTGGAGACATTCCCGATTTGATTTCGGTTTTGATGAAACTTTTTACAATTTCTTTCTCAACGTCTTTAACCAAAAGCATTTTGAATAATTTTACAGTAGCCAAGGCATCTCCGCTTGCTCTGTGTCTATCTGCCATAGGAATTCCTAAAGCACGAACTAATTTTCCTAAACTATAAGAAGCTTGATCGGGAATTAGTTTTTTGGAGAGTTCCACTGTGCAAAGCGTTTGTTTTTTAAAATCATAACCTAAACGTCTGAATTCGGTTTGTAGAATTCGATAATCAAACGAGGCATTGTGTGCAACAACAATAGTGCCTTCCGTTATTTCTATGATTCGTTTAGCCACTTCATAAAATTTTGGAGCACTGCGCAACATGGCATTGTTAATACCTGTTAATTTTACTACGAAAGGTTGAATTGGTTTTTCAGGATTGACTAAACTGATAAATTGATCTACTACCTCATGTCCATCAAATTTATAAATGGCAATTTCGGTAATACCTTCTTCGTTGTATTGTCCTCCAGTGGTTTCTATGTCGAGTATTGCGTACAAAATAGTTTACAGTGTTCAGTCTCAGTTTTCAGTTAATTGGCTCATTGACAAATTGCCTTATTGATAATTTCTCGCTCCAAAGATACTACTTCCTATTCGAACCATCGTACTGCCACATGAAATTGCAAGTTGATAATCGCCCGACATACCCATGGAAAGAGTGTTCAGTTGACAGTGTTCAGTATTCAGTTTTTTGTAGTTATCAAAAATGGCTTTCAAATGGTTGAATTCTTTTTCGATTTGGTTTTGATTTTCAGTGAAGGTTGCCATGCCCATTAATCCTACGATTCGGATGTTTTCGAATTCATTTTTGTCATTTTGAATTTGTTTTGCTTCGCACTGTTCGTAAACTCGAGTTAGAATTTCATCTAATTCATGTTCATCTAACCCAAATTTGGTTTCTTCTTCCGCGATATGAATTTGTAATAAACAATCAATGACTCTATTGTGTTTTTTGGCTTGTTTGTTTATTTCTTGCAACAATTTTAAACTATCTACCCCGTGAATCAAACTCACGTATTCCGCCATGTATTTGACTTTGTTGGTTTGTACGTGACCAATCATATGCCATTCAATATCTTTTGGCATTTGTTCCCATTTTTCAGTCATTTCTTGGATTTTGTTTTCTCCAAAAATGCGCTGACCTGCGTTGTAAGCTTCCATTAAATCAGCTACCGGTTTGGTTTTTGAAACCGCAACCAAAGTCACGTGATAAGGAAGTTGGGATTTTATTTGGGTTAGGTTTTCTTTAATTTTCACAAGATTCTTTTAAATTTAATTCTACTAATAGTTTTTTGTTTTTATTTGGAATATAAAAAGTAATTAAATTTTCTGAAATTTTTAAATTTGAATCAAAATTTGGACCTTTATACTTATCACTAAATAGTACAAACATTTTTCCCATATCACTTTGAAATAAATTGCCTAAAAATATATCGTAGCAACCTTTAGCAGAACAATTGTATCCAACTAAATTATTTTTAATTTCAATTGATATAATAGAATATTTATTTGAAATATTTTGATTTT
>NZ_CALFIG010000277.1 GCF_937876455.1 uncultured Flavobacterium sp. | reverse complement strand
CTGTCATTCCTGTTGGAGAACCAGCTCCACCATAACCAGCAGTTAGTGCTTTACTGAAGTTTCCTTTTGTTCAACAGGATTCCCCATGGCATCCGTTTCTGTTTTTTTCCCACAACTAATAAGATTTAAAACAAATGATACTATCAAAAGAAATTGCAAATACACTTTCATAAGTAGTCTATTTTTTGTTTAATAAAATGGCTGCTTCTTTTGCAAAATAGGTCGAAATCAAATTTGCACCTGCTCTTTTGATGCACATTAATTGCTCCATCATGATTTTGTCGTGGTCGAGCCAACCTCTTTCGGCTGCTGCTTTTATCATAGCATATTCTCCCGAAACATGGAAAACCGTTACCGGAACATCTACGGCATTTTTTACTTCCCGAACGATATCTAAATAGGCAATCCCAGGTTTTACCATGACCATATCAGCTCCTTCTTCTACGTCCCATAAGGTTTCTTTTACCGCTTCAATACGATTGGCATAATCCATTTGGTAGGTTTTTTTATCTTTTGGCACTTCGACAGGCTCAGCATCGACATCGGCTTCTTTTGGCGCACTGTCTAAAGCATCGCGAAACGGACCGTAAAATGCCGAAGCATACTTCGCCGAATAACTCATAATGCCCACGTTGTGAAAGCCTGCTGCATCCAATCCTTGGCGTAAGCGCAACACTCTACCATCCATCATGTCACTTGGCGCTACAAAGTCGGCCCCTGCTTGGGCATGCGAAACGGCCATCTTTACTAAGGCATCGTTGGTAGCATCATTCGCTACATCCCCGTTTTCAATAATTCCATCATGACCATAAATAGAATAGGGGTCTAAAGCCACATCAGGCATCACAATCATTTCAGGACAAGTCGCCTTGATGGCACGGATAGCTCTTTGCATCAATCCGTTTGGATTCCAAGCTTCTTTGCCAGTATTGTCTTTTAAATCTTCACTTACTTTGACGTAAATATTCACAGCACGAATCCCTAAATCGAATAATTCTTGGACTTCTTTAACCGTCAAATCAATCGAACGACGAAAAATTCCTGGCATCGATGGTATTTCGACTTGTATATTTTCTCCCTCTGCAATAAACATCGGAAACATAAAATCGGCTGGACTTAAACTCGTTTCACGAACTAAACTTCTTATTGATTCATTTACTCGTAATCTTCTACCTCTGTGTAATGGAAACATACTTTTATGTTCAAAAAAATTAGGTGTAAAGTTACAATTTTTTCATGAATTCATTATTTTTAAAAAGAACTGAAATCATAAATAAATAATTCTATTTTTGTAGTATGAAAAAAGCAATTGTATTACTAGCATGTTTTTTATTAACGGGCTGTTTTGAAATAACAGAAGTACTAAAACATAAAAAAGACAATAGCGGCGATTATAGTTTAGTAATCGACTTTTCAGCATCTTGGATTAAAGTTAGAACGGCTATTGCGCTAGGAGAAGTTGACGGAGTTAGTATTCCTAGTGAAGAAGAAATAAAGTCAAAATTAGCTAATTTTAGAAATAAGGCTTCAAAAATTAAAGGCGTTTCTAAAATTTCGTCTAGTTATGATTTTAAAAATTATATATTTAAAATGAATTTTTCGTATAATTCTATAGAAACACTTAACAAGGTGCTCAACAGTTTAGACAAAAAAAGTAAACATGTTCATTTTAAAGCAGATAATGAAAAACTTGAACGAATAGCCGCTTATGCTTTTCCTGCCAATCTCATTAAAGACGAAGATAAAAAAGAAGATTTATTAAAAGCAAATATCACAGCTATTTACACATTTGATAAAGACATAGCTTCGGTACAAAATACGGGTAGTAAAATTTCTAAAACAAAAAAAACAGTTGTTTTAAAACAAAATATTTGGAGCGTATTAAAAAACACTGCTCTTATGAATAATTCCATTACACTCACACCTTAAAAACATGAAAAAAGCCTTTTATTTTTTAGTTCTTTTACCCGTTTTCTTAATTGGTCAAAGCAATCTATCGAAACACGATTATTTCATTCAATTTAATATGTCAAAATTTGCCGACAAAGTAAGTTTAGATAGTATGTTTAATCACGATGCATTCAAAACGTTCAACAAACAAGAATTGAATTATAAATTAAAAGATTTGATGTCTTTTATGGACCAATCAAAAGCAGTTGTTATGCATGGAAATATTACAGATAGTATTCCGTATTATCAAATTTCTTTCCCTATTAAAGACAATAAAGACCTAAGTGCTTATTTTTTTGATAGAGTTGCTGAAGAAAATAATAATGCATATGATACACTTAAAACCCAAATAACTTGTGCAAACTCAATAAACGCATCAAAATATTGTTATTATACACCCAAAAACAGTTCTTTTACAATAGGATGGAATAATGAACATCTAGTTATCTATGAATTAACAGGAATCACAACTACCCAATATGCTTTAGACCCTCAAGCAGAATATGCAGATACAACCGCCGTGTTGGTAGAAGAAGCACCTGACGAATACGTGTCCGATGATGTACAGGAGACAACGACAGATGCGCCAATAATTAGTGAAGAAAAAACAAGCGAAGAAGTAGACGAACAAGTTGCTGTACCGATAGAAGATACCGAACAAGAAGAGGAAAATGATGAAGAATACATGGCCTATTTAGAGTCAATGAAAAAAGCGCAACAGGAAGAAAGAAATAAAAAAATAGCTAAGCAAGAGATTCAGTTAGATGCCTTATTTAAAAACGGATTTAGTATGCCTGTTTCTAGTCAAGTTAATACAGATTCGGCCATTTCAATGTGGCTAAATTATCAAGCTATCTATGAGAAATTTGCATCAATACCCTATTTGTTTAAAGGTTATAAACCAAATTTAGCATCGGCTGAAAAAACAGCTATTATGAAAGGATTCAATGCCGATTTCTATTTTGAAAATGATAAAGCAAAAATGGTGCAAACAATAGAATATGCGCCGTCTTTAGCAACTATTATGCAAAAAATAATTGCTAAAAAACCAAATAAAAATGTCTTTAATTATTTTCCTAAAAATGAACCATTAGGATATATGACTTATCATTCAAGTACAGAAGAAGTGTTGAAAAATTATCCGCAAATTATGGATCAATTTTTAGCTACTATGCCTTTTGAAAGTGAAGATAGAGAAATTATAACCGATTTATTTAGCACACTTATTGATGAAAAAGCATCCGCAACACTTTTTGATGGTGACTTTTCAATGTTTCTTCATGCTGTAGAACAATATGAATCGACTTATACAGTGCCTGCTTACAGTGATGATTATGAAGAAAAAGCAGAGGAACGAAAAATTACAAAAACCAGACCTGTTTTTACGTTTATTATAACCTCCTCTCATCCAACAATAAGTGAAAAACTTTTAAATTTAGGAGTTCGTAAAAGAGTATTAACTAAAGAGAATAATTATTATGTTATTACTAAAACAGAAGATTTAGGGAACGTAGTTATTTTTAAAGACAAAGACGTTTTGGTTCTTACAAACGGACTAAATTATTTAAATAATGGTTCAAAATCCGCATTTGCTAAACAAGTAAAAAAAGAACTTTCAAACAATTATTTTGTTGGAAATTTTGATATAGCGCAATTTATGAACAGCTATTTTTTAAATCAGAATTTAGGTAAAGACCAAGAAAAAATGATGAAACTAAGTAATCAGTTTAAAAATATAAAATGCTATTCCTCAAATAAAATAAGTGATAATAAAATGACATTTGAAATGGAACTTAATTCTAACTTTAATGACAAAAATATAATTATACAAACGTTAGACCTGGTAAAATTTTTAAAATAAAACATAAAAAAGCTCCGACATCGGAGCTTTTTTTATATCCAATTTTTAGGATTTTCTAATACTTTTATTATTTTTTCTTCTTCGCTACCTGCCACAGGATGATGGTCGTAATGCCATTGCACGTGAGGAGGTAAACTCATCAAAATCGACTCAATTCTTCCGTTGGTTTTTAAGCCAAATAACGTGCCTTTGTCGTGAACCAAATTAAATTCGACATAACGACCACGGCGAATTTCTTGCCAAGTTCTTTCTTCTGGTATAAAAGGCAAGTCTTTTCTTTTTTTTACGATTGGTAAATACGCATCAAGGAATGAATTCCCTACTTCGGTAACAAAGTTGTACCAATCTTCCATTTTCATGTCTTCTGTTTCTTTGCAATAATCAAAAAACAACCCGCCCACGCCCCTGGCTTCATTGCGATGCGTGTTCCAAAAGTAGTCGTCGCATTGTTTTTTGTATTTCGGATAAAACGCTTCGTTGTGTTTGTCGCAAGCGATTTTACACGTTTGATGAAAATGAATGGCATCTTCTTCAAACAAATAATACGGCGTTAAATCTTGTCCGCCACCAAACCACGAATTGATTACATTACCCTTCTCATCGTACATTTCGAAATACCGCCAATTCGCGTGAACTGTTGGCACCATTGGGTTTTTAGGATGAATTACCAAACTCAATCCGCAAGCAAAGAAATCTGCTTCACCTACGTTAAACATTTTCTGCATTGAATCAGGTAGTTTTCCGTGAACCGCTGAAATGTTTACGCCTCCTTTTTCAAAAACTTGGCCGTTTTCAATCACACGTGTTCGTCCGCCACCGCCTTCTGGTCGTTCCCAAATGTCTTCTCGGAATTGGGCAACCCCATCTATATCTTCTAATCCTTTACAGATTTGATCTTGTAGGTTTTGTATGTATTGATAAAATTTATCTTTCATGTTAATCAGTTTTCAGTCGCAGTTTTCAGTCGCAGTTATTTTGTAAATTGAGACTGAGACTGTCTACTTTTGATACTCTTTCACCGCTTCCACAAACGCCTTCGCATGATCCACCGGTATATTCGGTAAAATTCCGTGACCTAAGTTTACGATATAATTGGCTGCCCCAAATTCATCAATCATTTCATGCACCATTTTTTTGATGGTTGGAATAGGTGACAATAAACGACTTGGGTCAAAATTTCCTTGTAGCGTGATATTTCCTCCTGTTAAATAACGCGCATTTCTTGGCGAACACGTCCAATCAACTCCTAAAGCCGATGCTTTAGATTTAGCCATATCTCCTAATGCGAACCAACATCCTTTTCCAAAAACAATTACTTTCGTCTCGTCAGCCAAAGCTTCCACAATTTGGTTGATATACTGCCAAGAGAATTCTTGATAATCTGTTGGAGATAACATACCGCCCCAAGAATCAAAAATTTGAATCGCATTACAACCTGCTTTTACTTTTTCTTTCAAATATAAAATCGTGGTATCAGTGATTTTTTGCAATAAAGTATGTGCTGCTACTGGATTGGAGAAACAAAATCCTTTAGCCGTATCAAAACTTTTAGATCCTTTTCCTTCTACAGCGTAACAGAAAATTGTCCAAGGTGAACCCGCAAAACCAATCAATGGTACTTCATCGTTTAGCATTTGTTTGGTCAATTTAATCGCATCAAAAACGTATCCCAACGTTTCATTCACTTCTGGGACAAAGACTTTTTCTACATCTTGAGCTGTACGAATGGGATTCGGAATTATTGGCCCTAAATTGTCTTTCAATTCCACGTGAATTCCCATTGCTCTTGGCACCACCAAAATATCAGAAAACAAAATTGCTGCATCTGGTTTAACAATTCGAATCGGTTGAACGGTGATTTCGGCTGCTAATTCAGGAGTTTCGCAACGGGTAAAGAAATCGTACTTGTCACGTAATGCTCTAAATTCAGGCAAGTATCTTCCAGCTTGACGCATCATCCAAACCGGTGGACGTTCTACTTTTTCGTTATTTAAGGCTCTTAAAAAAAGGTCGTTTTTAATCATTTTTTGTTGATTTAAAATAATGTATGCATTGAATAATTACGTTTTCAACCGTAGGCTGATTTGCAATTACAATGTTTTTTGAATAGGCTTCAACTGCTTTTGCTGTAGTAGTTCCAATGCAAAAACAGCATTCGTCTGTAATTTCATTTTCTTTTATAAAACTTGTTACCCCAGATGGACTAAAAAACAGAATGGCATCCATTTTTGAATTAATTTTTACGGGCGTTTCAATCGTTTTATAAACTTCAATAATTTGATGTTTGATGTTTTTTTCTCTTAAAAAATTGGGAATCGTGTTTAACCTTGATGTACCACAGAAAAAAGTAAAGCTATTATTCATGTATTCGTTTTCAATACTTCTAATTAATTCGGCAGCTTCAGGCTGAAAACAAATTACAGAAAAACCATTTTCAAGCAGTATGTTTTTCGTTTTTTCGCCTACACAAATTGTGGGTTTATGAATGAACTCCTCTTTATGGGTAAGAACGTTAAGAACGGCATTTTGACTCGTAAAAATTAAAATATCATTCGTATTTTTGACTTCAAAAGCAATGGGTTGAATATGAATAAAATCTTCATCAATTACTTTAAAATTAGCATTTAGCAAGAATTGTTTTTGATTGTGAGCCAATTTTTTAGTTGCTAGTATGCCGATGCTTTCTTTCACAGTTACTTTTTTAATTGTGTTTTAATTGTGTTCATTAGTTCTTTACCGCCATTTTCTAAAATTTTGACAGCGCAGTTGTGTCCTAGTTTTTTCCAATCTTTTAGTTCAAAATTTTTATCAATTTCAATTTTTTCTTTACCATCTAAACTGAATAATGAACCTTTAAAATGCAACACATCATCTTTTTCATTATAGGTTACTAATGCGCCAATAGGAGCGGTACAACCGCCTTCTAATGTTTTTAAAAATTGGCGTTCAATGTAGGTGCAAATTTCTGTTTCCACATGATTAATTTCAGCTAACGCATTTAAACAATAGGTG
The DNA here is from genome assembly GCF_937876455.1 of uncultured Flavobacterium sp. Taxonomy (GTDB): domain Bacteria; phylum Bacteroidota; class Bacteroidia; order Flavobacteriales; family Flavobacteriaceae; genus Flavobacterium. The sequence goes on along the minus strand of NZ_CALFIG010000277.1, from coordinate 17,089 downwards.
TCTTCAGCCGATGTGACAACCATCATAGCGCCTTGAGCTGGAGCGGGAGTCATCCATTCTAAATTGATATAATGCTCAGGTTTTAGATTAATTCGTTCTAAACCAGCTGCTGCAAAAATAGCTCCTTGCCAAGCATTGTCTTTCAGTTTTTGCAGACGTGAATTTACATTTCCTCTTAAGTCCACTGTGGTATGCTGAGGATACTTATGTAGCCATTGTGCTTGACGACGCAAACTTCCGGTCGCAATGGTCGCATTTTTTTCTAAAAAGTCTAAATTTCCTTTGTGAACTAAAATATCTGTAGTGTTTCCTCTTTCTAAAACGGCCGCTTGAACAATTCCTTCAGGTAGGGAAGTGGGTACGTCTTTCATGGAATGAACCGCAATATCAATTTTTCCTTCTAGCAAGGCAATGTCTAACGTTTTAGTAAAAATTCCAGTAATACCAAGTTCATATAAAGGTTGGGTGACTTGTAAATCTCCTTCAGATTTAACAGCAACAATTGTAGTTGAATAACCTAGGTCATTCAGTAGTTTTTCAACTGTATGTGCTTGCCAAAGTGCTAGTTGACTGTCTCGGGTCCCTATTCTTATGTTTTTTTTCATTTTGTTGAGGTTTCAATTTGAAAAACACGTTCAATCCATTCTATACTCTCTTCCACGGCTGTGTTTTCATCTTTTAAATGATTGGCAAAATGGCTTGTGATTTTTTGAATGATGCGAGCGCTGATTAATTCGGCTTGCGCTTCATCAAAATTAGCTAATTTCTTTTTATGATGATTTACTTCGGCTTCTTTAATTGCATTAAGCTTTGCTTTTAAAGCATGAATAGTAGGCGCATATTTTCTTCCTTTTGTCCACGTAATAAATTCTTCTTTAATTTCTGTAATAATTTTTTCGGCAGCGGGGATTTGTTTTTTTCTGTTTTCTAATGTCTCATCAGTGATTTGTGATAAATTATCAAGGTGTACGAGCGTTACTTCTTGAATATCTTGCACGTTTTCATTTACGTTTTTAGGAATAGATAAGTCTAAAATTAATAAGGGTTTTTTTAATGCTAAAATAGATTTATCAATTGTTGGATTTTGTGCACCTGTAGCTACCACTAATACGTCAGCTTTTTGAATTTCTAGTTGCAAATCGGCATAATCTTTTACAATAAGGTTTAGTTTTTTAGCCAATTTTTCTGCCTTATCTTTTGTCCGATTAATTAATGTGATTTGTTCGTGCTTGGTGTGTTTTACTAAGTTTTCGCAGGTGTTTCTACCTATTTTTCCTGTTCCAAATAATAAAATGTTTTTGTGTGCAATATCTGTAACATTTTTAAAAATATATTGTACAGAAGCAAAGGATACAGAAGTAGCTCCTGAAGATAGTTCAGTTTCATTTTTTACCCTTTTACTGGCTTGAATTACTGCATTTATTAATCGCTCCATGTAGGCATTAGCAAGACCTAAGCTTTTGCTTTGCACAAAGCCACTCTTGATTTGGGCAATAATTTCAAAGTCTCCTAAAATTTGACTATCAAGTCCAGTTCCTACTTTAAATAAATGCGTTATAGCTTCTGTGCTTTTATACACGTAGGCCACTTTTTGAAAATCTTCTACGGTACCTTGACTATTGTCGCACAATAATTTAATTAATTGGAAAGGATGTTGTGCGAAACCATATAGTTCAGTGCGGTTACATGTTGAAATAGCAACAACACTTTCAATGCCTTCTTTTTTTGCCTGATGTAAAACTTGCATTTTAGCGTATTCGTCTAAACTAAAATTACCTCTAATTTCTGCGTCTGCTTTTTTGTAACTTAATCCTACAGCATAAAAAGAGGTATGTTTAACTACATTTGTATGGTTCATGTTTTCGCTCGTCCTAAAAGTGACACAAATGTAAATTGATTAAAAAGGAAAAAGTAACGCTGTAAGTACTTTTTGTGTCGTTTCGAGATTTTTTAAAATAATCTGACCTTATACAGTTATTTTATTATAAATTTGCACCAAAATCAATTCATTTGATTTCTTTTGTTTAGAATCATTTTAAATTAAAAAGCATTCAAAACCAAATAAATAGATTAAAAAAACAACGCTATGAGGTCTTTTGAAGAACTAAACATTGAACAGGATTTTACCATTTTGCGTTTTCAAAATGATATGGAAATTACCGAACGTTTTGAAAAACAAGTCGAAACAGGTTTAATTCAATTTCATTTTAATGTAAAAGGAAAAGGAAAATTTATTTTTAATAACGGTAATTATGCATTGGAATTAAAAGAAGAAAAAGCTTTACTGTTGTATAATCCGCAGAAAGAATTGCCTTTACATTTAGAAATTTCTCCCAAATCGTGGGTTATATCGGTTCTCGTTTCCATTAAAAAATTTCATGCTCTTTTTTCATCTGAAGCTGAAGTAATACCATTTTTAAGTCCTTCTAATTTAGAAAAAAAATATTACGGAGAGGAAGATATTACTCCTTCAATGGCAATTGTATTGAATCAAATTTTTAATTACAATCAAAATTCGAGTATTAAAAATTTATATTTAAAAGGCAAAAGTTATGAATTACTTAGTTTGTTTTTTAATAGTAACGAAGACCCTAATGCCGAGTATTGTCCTTTTTTAATAGATGAAGAAAATGTTTTAAAAATTAAAAAAGCAAAGGAATTAATTATTTCAAATATGGCAGAGCCACCTGGTCTGCAAGAATTAGCTGATTCAGTAGGTATTTCGTTAAAAAAATTGAAAGTGGGATTTAAGCAAATTTATGGCGACACGGTTTTTAATTTTTTATTTGATTATAAAATGGATTATGCTCGAAAAATGTTAGATTCTGGCACGTATAATGTAAATGAAGTAGGCTTAAAAGTAGGTTACAGCACTTCGAGTCATTTTATTGCCGCATTTAAGAAAAAATTTGGCACCACCCCTAAGAAGTATTTATTATCATTAAGTATAGCAAAATAAAGAGAAGATGAAAAAAGGCGTATTATTAGTTAATTTGGGTTCACCAGACAGTACAACGACTAAAGATGTAAAAAAATATTTAGGAGAGTTTCTAATGGATGAGCGCGTAATAGATATCCCGTATTTAGTAAGATCATTATTAGTTAAAGGAATTATTTTAAATACTAGGCCAAGAAAATCGGCTAAAGCATATAGAAAAATTTGGTGGCCCGAAGGTTCGCCATTAATTGTGTTGTCAAAACGATTACATAAAAAAGTACAAGAGAAAGTAGAACTTCCTGTAGCATTGGCTATGCGATATGGTAATCCTAGTTTAGAATTTGGATTACAACAGTTAGTAAATCAAGGCGTTACAAATGTTTTGGTAGTTCCATTATATCCACAATTTGCCATGGCTACTACTGAAACTATATTGGTTTTAGCGCAACAATTGGTTGAACAAAAATTCCCTACATTACAACTTGAAAGTCTGCCCGCCTTTTATAATAAAAAAGACTACATTCAAAATTTAGCAGCCTCAATTCAAGAATACAAAAATTCTTTTCAACCAGACTATATTTTGTTTTCTTATCACGGTGTACCTGAACGGCACATTAAAAAATCGGATGTAACAAAAAGCCATTGTAAAATAGATGGTCAATGTTGTATTACATCTTCCGCTGCCCATGAGTTTTGTTACCGTCACCAGTGTTATGAAACAACTAGACAAGTTGCAGAAGCTTTAGGCCTAGAAGAAGGTACTTATAGCACTTCATTTCAGTCAAGACTGGGTCGAGATCCTTGGTTACAACCCTATACAGACGCTACTATTGATGGATTGGCACAAAAAGGCATAAAAAAACTGGCTGTAGCCACACCTGCTTTTGTTTCAGATTGCTTGGAAACATTGGAAGAAATTGGCATGGAAGCCGCTCACAGTTTTAAAGAAAATGGAGGAGAAGATTTTTTAGCTATACCTTGTCTAAATGATAGAGACGATTGGGTGACAACTTTAAGTAATTGGATTAAGGATTTTCAAAATAAATAAAAATGGAGCAGTTGTATCTTTACTTAAAAGCCCTTCACCTTATTTTTATAGTTACTTGGTTTGCCGGATTGTTTTATATGGTGCGGTTATTTGTGTATCATGCAGAAGCCAAACAAAAAGAGGAGCCCGAACAAAGCATTTTAATTAAGCAATATCAAGTTATGCAATACAGGTTATGGTATATTATAACTTGGCCTAGTGCACTATTAGCGAGTATTTTTGCTTTTTTAATGTTGCATTTGAATAGTGGCTTATTATTTGCGACTTATTTTCAAGTCAAATTAGTTTTTGTATTTTTATTGTATTGCTATCATTTCAAATGCCATCAGATTTTTTTAGCTTTACAAAAAAATAAAGTACAACACACGTCTAATTTTTTTAGAATTTGGAACGAAGGCGCAACGCTTATCCTTTTTGCAGTAGTTTTTTTAATAATTGTAAAAAGTGCCATCAACTGGATTTTTGGTGTTATAGGTATCGTTGTATTTTCGATGGCATTAATGTTAGGATATAAGTTATATAAAAAAATAAGAGAAAAACGTGATTAAAGGGTTTAAAAAACATGCTTTTACACTTCGCCAAAGGATTTTTTTGTCGATGCTTTTTCTTACTATTTTTTCATCGGTATTAATATCAGTCGTATCGCTTATTCATTTTAGATATGAAGCCAAAGAATATCATGAAGAAAGGTTGTCTAGAAAAGAAAATGCTATAAAAGAACACATTGATTACATTTTACTTAATACAGATCAATTCGTTACGGCAAAAACAATTTCAGTTTTATTCAAAGACCGAATTCATGAACTTTCAGATATTCATAGTTTAGAAATTAATTTTTATGATTTAAAAGGAAGCTTGTTAATTTCCTCAAAAACAGCATTAAAAAAGGGTAAACGCCTGCCAAAATTGTCTAAAAAAATTCTAAAAAAATTAGAAACTTCTAATGAAAAAAGGATTGTAGAAACAAACGAAGAAGCAAATGGCACTGTAGTTAAAACTTCATATACTTACATAAAAGACGCCAATTTAAAGAACATTGCTATTTTAAATATACCCTATGTTGAAAACAGTGATTTTTATGATGAAGAAGTTCGAAATTTCCTTTCAAGATATGCACAAGTTTATTTCGCTATGCTTGTTTTCTCAATTTTGTTGTCTTATTTTTTATCCAAAAACATAACCAAATCACTTACTCAAATTTCGCAAAAATTAGCCTTAACGAAATTGAATCAACGCAATGAAAAACTAGCTTTACAACCAGGTAATCATGAAATTAATTCATTAATTCTTTCGTATAATTTAATGGTTGACAAATTAGAAGAAAGCGCACAAAAATTAGCACAAAGCGAACGAGAACACGCTTGGCGAGAAATGGCTAAACAAGTGGCACATGAAATTAAAAATCCTTTAACACCAATGAAGTTAACGGTTCAAAATTTCCAAAGAAAATTTAATCCCACTGACCCTCAGAGTGTTCAAAAACTAAATGATTATTCCGAAACGTTGATTCAGCAAATAGATACAATGACCGCTGTTGCAAGTGCTTTTTCAAATTTTGCGTCTATGCCACTTCAGCAAAATGAATTAGTAGATGTGGTCAAAATAATCAAAATGGCCTTAGAGATTTTTAATGAAGAGTATATCTTATTTAACTCCAACGAAACGGTAATATGTGGTAATTATGACAAATCGCAGTTAATTAGAATTACTACTAATTTAGTTAAAAATGCTATTCAAGCTATTCCTGAAGAACAAGAAGAAAAAGTAGTTGTAGTTCAATTAATAAAATCAAATAATTCTATTATATTATCAGTTCAGGACAATGGAATAGGTATTGAAAATGAACAAAAAGAAGTGATTTTTGAGCCAAAATTCACTACAAAATCTAGCGGAATGGGTCTTGGATTAGCTATTATTAAAAATATTGTAGAAAATTATAACGGAACTATAAGGGTAAGTACAGAACGTGGTAAGGGTAGTACATTTAGTATTGAATTGCCATTAAATTAATTAGTATGGAAAATATTTTAATTGAAAAAGAAGAAAATGTAGCTGTTGTTACAATCAATAGACCTACAAAATTAAATGCCTTAAATAAGGCAACAATTGAGGAGCTACATCATGCCTTTAACGAGTTAGATAAAGACAAAACAATAAAAGCAATCCTTGTTACAGGAAGTGGCGAAAAAGCCTTTGTAGCAGGAGCAGATATTGCTGAATTTGCTCATTTTTCTGAAACAGAAGGAAAAGAATTAGCAGCAAAAGGTCAAGCATTATTGTTTGATTTTGTTCAAAATTTAGGCACTCCGGTAATTGCAGCGATTAATGGATTTGCTTTAGGTGGCGGTTTAGAATTAGCTATGTCTTGTCATTTTAGAATAGCTTCAACAAATGCAAAAATGGGGTTGCCTGAAGTTACTTTAGGGGTTATTCCTGGTTATGGAGGCACACAACGTTTAGCGCAATTAGTTGGTAAAGGTCGTGCCATGGAATTAATCTTAACAGCATCAATGATTGATGCAGAAACAGCAAAGAGTTACGGTTTAGTTAACCATGTTGTGACTCAAGAAGAATTACTTTCTTTTTCAAAAGGCATAGCTATAAAAATAGCTTCTAATTCAAGTGTGGCTATTGCAAAAGCTATTGCTTCAATAAATGCAAATTATATAGATGGTAAAAATGGCTATGAAGTTGAAATTTCTAATTTTGGAGCTTGCTTTGCTACAGAAGATTTTAAAGAAGGAACAACAGCGTTTTTAGAAAAAAGGAAAGCGAATTTTCCTGGTAATTAAAAAAAGCCCCGATATTAATCGGGGCTTTTTTTAGTTTATGATTGAAAACATTTTTTATTAAAGACTAATAAAATTCCGAAACCTGTTGAAATAGCAAAATCAGCTACGTTGAATATGGCATTAAAAAAAGAAGCTTCTTGTCCGCCCCAAATAGGAATCCAACTTGGTAAAACACCTCGCCAGATAGGAAAGTAAAACATGTCAACTACTTTTCCATGAAAAGCCGTTCCGTAAGGTTGGTCGCTAAAAATTGTAGCGACTTGTTGAGTTGTACTTTCATTAAAAATAACACCATAAAAAACAGAGTCAATAATATTGCCTATTGCGCCTGCCAAAATGAGAACAATAGCTACACGTAAATAATTAGACGCATTTTTCTTAACACTGTCCCAAAGCCACCAAATAATTCCGCCTACTGCTACAATTCGGAAAAGGGTTAAAAACAATTTACCATAATCGCCTGGTAATTCAATTCCCCAAGCCATCCCTTCATTTTCAATAAATTTGATTTGAAACCAATCAAAAATGGTTACCTCATCAAACATTTTAAAGTTTGTTTTTACATATACTTTACTTGCTTGATCAATTAGTAAAATTAGGAAGACAAATAAATAGGCTTTTTTAATGCTCATATCAAAATAGTTTCTGCAAAAATAAGGTTTATTTTTATATGTAAAACGCTCGATTAAACGAAATAAAAAAAAGCGGTAAAACACCGCTTTTTTTATGTATATTTTTTGTGTTATTATTGTAATAAGCTAACTCCCTCTACTGTTGACCAAGTTCCATTGGTTAAAACAGACCCTGTAGCTGTATTAGATGTTGTAAATTGGCCTGTTGGAAAAGTAACAGATATAGCACTTGAAGCTCCGGCTATTTGTTGACTTGTATTTGTGATTTTTAAATTGGTTAACTTAATTTTAGAACTATTAACTTGATTTGTGTTTGTCGTTGCATCTTGAATTTTACAAGCAGCCCCTTGATAAGTAGTTGTAGTTTCAGTATAATTACCATATCCATCAATAATTACATTGTCAAATTCTCCGTTTCCTTCTCTTTTAAATTGGAATGCATCTATTTGTACATCACCAACTACTTCAGGAACACAGCCAGACATTCTTTTTAAAGTAACACCGGTTACTTTAGGCCAATATGCGTTATTGTTTAAAGAACATTCTATTTCCATTCCAAAATTACCTTTCCCAACTTGAATTGCAGTCCAGTTTGAATTATTTTGTCCTCTCCAGCCATCTTGCCAATCAAAAGCATCGTCAAAGTTACCATATGAAATAGCATTTGTCATACTAACGGTTCCACCAAAAAACTCAAAGCCATCATCCGCCCCTTTATAAGCAACTAAGTGGTCTAAAGTGGTTCCTGAACCAACAGAATAAAAAGTAAATGAGTTTGTTTCTTTTTGTCCATCAGCAATTTTTTTACCAGCGTATTCTACACGAACATATTTTAGAATGCCACGGTTATCTGTAGCATCTGTTCCGCCATAAGTTATGTTTGAACCATCTTCAGATAAAGCAGTTGAAGCTCCTCCTGCAGCATTTATAGGAGCATCACCTACTAACATAATTCCACTCCAAGAACCAGGTACTTTTGATACTTCTGTAAATACAATTGGCGCATCAGCAGTACCAACTAAATTGATAGTTCCTCCGTTTTCAACGATTAGCCCATTATCTGTAGCTAATGTTTTATCTATTCGAATTGTGCTACCCGCAGCAATGGTTAAAGTCGCACCATTTTTAACCCTAACAACACCTTGTAATGTGTAATTTCCATAAGCATAATTTACATTTCCAGTGATTTCACCGCTGATTACTCCACTAACCGGAGTGTTGTTTTCGTCTTCAGCAATGTCTTTTGAACAACTCACTAAAGCCAAGCTTAAAATTGACAAGCAAACAAATAATTTTTTCATTTTTATAGTTTTAAAATTTATGTTACAAATTTGACTTATTGTTGTTAGTTGAAGATTTAGTAATGATTAACAAAATTTTATTAAATAGGAGGAATGTTAATTTACTATTAATCTCTTAAAAATTAAAAGGTGTATGAAAAGCTCATTGATAAACCTATCCCCCTTTTAAAATCTTTATAAATTTTTGAATTTTCAATGAAGCTATTTTTACTTTCATTGCCAAGTTCTAATTTTACATTCGGATTTAAAATATTGTCTGCTGCTAGTTTAAAATCTATATGGTCATTAATTTTGTTTGACCATACGATGTCTAATTTTTGAACAGGCATTTCATAGATGTGATCTAAACCGTTTGAACCAACAGAGAAAATTCGTTTTCCAAAAACATTATAAACGGTTGAAATTGTAGAATTCCATTTTTTAGATAAATTGAAAGCATATTTTATGTCAGAATTGATTAACCAATTAGAAGCGCCTTGTAATTGTCTTTTATTTTCACCTTTTGCAAAAACATTTTCAATATTATCCATTAATTCACCATTAATAGGATTGGTTGTTTTGTCAGCTATTGTTACTTGAGTTTGCATAAGTGTACCGTTAAAACCGATTGAAAGATTTGCTAATTTTTCACTTATTCTTTTGCAGTCTAATTTAATTTCACCTTCTACACCATATAATAATGCTTCTTTTGAATTAGTATATGAAATCATTGGCCCTCCTGCAGAAGCAATGTATATTTTTTCAATAGGATTGTTTATTTTTTTTCCAAACGCTGATAGACTTATCATTTCAGCTGCAGTTGGGAATAATTCATATTTAAAATCAACATTAAAATTTTGACTATTTTTAAGGAACGTATTTCCTTGAATCGTTTCGCCTTCAGGATCTACAATTTGTATAGGATAACCTTCCATAGAAATAGGCTTCGTATAAGTAAGAGAAGAAGCAAACCTTAAATTAGTTAAATCATTAAGTAGGTATTTTAAGTTTAATGAAGGTAAAATATAAGATTTAGAAGTAGTTACTTCTTTAAATTTATTTGATGCCGAACCGTCTTTGTAGAAAGAAGTTTGATTAAATGATTCAATTCTAACCCCCACATTAGCATTCCATTTTTCATTAATATTGTAAATAAAATTTCCATATGCTGCTATGGTTCTATCTTTTACTTTTGCTTTCCAGTTGTAAGCACTTTGTTCTATGTAGAATAACCTTTTGTTAAGATCAGCATCATTTAAATCAATCATGATTTGGTTGTTTACATTTTCTAAATTTAAGGTATATGTATTGTAATTTGTGTTTTGATTTAAATTTAAAAAGCGATAACTTGAACTAATTTCATTCTCGTTAGCATTTACCCCAAAAATCATTTTATTATCTTTTCCAAAAGAATGGTTATATTCTAAATAACCTGACATAAAAATGTTATTGTCAATATTTAAATATTGCCTTAAGAAATTATTTCCGCCATATCTGTACGATATTGTTTGGTCAGGATTAATAATTCCTGAAAAAGAATTAATATCAGGAAGACTATAAATTGTTTTTACAGCTGAAATACCTGCTTTTAATTTTGAATTTCCATTTGCAGATAGTTTGTAATCTCCCATTAATTGTCCATTGATGTAATCTGTTTGTTCATACTTGTTTACATAAAGAAACGCATTAGGGGTATTTACTTGAGCATTTAGCACGCCAGTTGAGGTAGATATTTCACTACTTGATGATTTTAAATAAAGAATATTTGTTGCTAAATTTAATTTTTCAGAACTATAGTTTAATCCTAAAATTGCAGATGAATTTGTTTTATAATTAAATGTTTTTTTAAGTAAATTGTTGCTAAACTGCGAATATTGTCCAGGTTGAAAAGTTCTTCTTAGGCCCTCACGATATTGATAGCTGTTGTCAAAATTTAAAGAAAAGAGATAACTTAATTTTGCAGCACCCATATTAAATTTATCACCATGTAATATACCATAACTAGAATTTAGTGGGCTTCTGCTTTTTACAGGAGCTAATGAGCTTTCAAATATTTTTTGAGCTTTTGCACCGTCAACGCTTTTAGAAGTAGGAGTAGTGCCAAAATAAGTAGGTAAGTTTCTATAGTTTGATTCAAAACCAAAATATCCAAATCCTTTTTGAGAATTTTCGGTAAAGTAAAAATCTTTTAAATTATTATTTGTAACATACCCTATTCCAGCCGAAATTTTTGTAATAGGTTTAGCAGGTTTTGTAGTAGTTTGAACATTAAAAGTAGCTCCGGCAAAATCTCCATAAACATTGCTACTAAATGTTTTATACGTGTCAATCACATCAACAACATCAGTTGGAATAAGATCTAAAGGTATCATTTTGTTAAACGGGTTATTTGTAGGTGTGGCTAATCCGTTTAGTAACAAATTTGTGTATCTTCCTTCTAGCCCCCTAACAAATATACCTCTAGATTCAACTTTTGTAATACTAGACATTTTGGTTAATCCTTCTTCCACATCACTAATGCCTTTTCTTGACATTTCCTGAGCGCCAATACTTTGTTTAATTTCAACCGCTTTTTGCTGCTCTTTTAACAAAGCAGTTTCGTTTGTTTTCTTTACAGAAACTTTAACTACAACTTCATCTATTTTTGAAGCGTTTTCTTGTAAATTACATGTAAAATTTTGTGTTTGTCCAGCTACTAATATAACTGTTTTTTCTTGTGTTTTGTATCCAACAAATGAAACTACAAGTGTAAAGTTTCCTGGTTTTGCCAATAATTCATATTTCCCAGTAGCATCTGTATCTGTTTTGTAGCCTGTCCCTTTTAAAAAAACGGAAGCAAGTTCAATAGGTTTTTTAGTGTCTTTATCTAAAACAATACCAGTTATTTTAGCATTGTTTTGCCCATAACTTAACACCATAAATAAAAGCCCAAAAAGTAAATGTGTAATTTTCATGTAGTTGAATTTATTTTGGTGCAAAATAACTCTTGAAAAATTATGCTATTGTTATTGCCAAGTTATTAGTAAGTTTGTAAAAAGTTAAGTAATCGTTAACATATTAAATTACGGTTAAGTCCATTTTTTGTATAGTTTTTATGGTTAACTTTACCAAAAATTGAGTGAAATTTCATTTACAAATGAAGAAAAAAGACATCAAAATATTATTGGTTGACGACGAACCCGATATTTTAGAAATTGTTGGTTATAATCTTTCTCAAGCAGGCTATCAAATAGCCACAGCTACTAATGGTAAAGAAGCAATTAAACAAGCTAAAAAAATCATCCCTCATTTGATTATTATGGATGTCATGATGCCCGAAATGGATGGCATGGAAGCTTGTGAACATATAAGAGAAATCCCAGAATTAAAAGACGTAATCATTACTTTTTTAACAGCTAGAAGCGAAGATTATTCACAAGTGGCAGGGTTTGAAGTAGGTGCAGATGATTATATTGCAAAGCCTATAAAACCTAAATTACTAATAAGTAAAGTAAAAGGATTGTTAAGAAGGTTAAAAGAAGATGAACCTTTAGAATCCAGTTCCTCAATTAATATAGGTGATTTAATTATTAATAGAGAAGAATATAAAATTGTATATAGCGGAAAAACGATTATCTTGCCCAGAAAAGAATTTGAATTGTTATATCTTTTAGCTTCTAAGCCAGGAAAAGTATTTACTAGAATAGAAATTTTAGATAAAGTTTGGGGAAATGAAGTAATCGTAGGCGGCAGAACTATTGATGTTCACATAAGAAAATTAAGAGAAAAAATTGATGATGACCTTTTTAAAACCATAAAAGGGGTAGGGTATAAAATGGAATTATAAATGAGTTTAAGTTTTAAAAAATCATATAAATTTGCTTTTAAATCGGCAGTTTACATTACTTTTTTTGTAACAGGCTTTTTAAGTTTATATCATTTTTTTATAACAAGTTTACCACTTTTGTTTTTGTATATAGCACCCTTAAGCGTGCTGTTATTTACTTTTTTTTTATTACAATATAGAGTTGAAGTGTTTATTTATAAACGCATAAAAAAATTATATGACGAAGTTTCGTTGTTAGAAGCAACATCCTTAACAAACAAAACAGTTACAACAGATATTACTTCTTTAACAAACGACATAAGAAATTTTGCGAAAGAAAAAAAAATAGAAATAGAATCTTTAAATATTCGCGAAGAATACCGCAGAGAATTCTTAGGAAATGTTTCTCACGAATTAAAAACGCCTCTTTTTACCGTTCAAGGCTATTTAGACACACTTATTGAGGGCGGTGCAATAAAAGATAAAGAATTAAGAAAAAAATACATCGAACGCGCATCAAAAGGGGTAGAACGTTTGATAAATATTGTTCAGGATTTAGACATGATAACAAAGTTTGAATCAAATGATTTGAATCTTGAGCTTACAAAATTTGATATTATCGCTGAAATTCAAAACGTTTTTGATTTACTTGAAATGAAGGCAGATAAAAAGAATATCATGTTAATGTTTGATGAAAAATATACCTCACCTATATATGTTTATGCCGATAAAGAAAAAATTCAGCAAGTTCTAACAAATTTAATCATGAATTCGATTAAATACGGTAAGGATAAGGGCACTACAGAAGTTTGTGTGGAAACCATAGCTAAGAATAAAATATTAGTCCGTATCCAAGATAACGGTGAAGGCATTGATAAACAAAATGTCTCTCGTATTTTTGAACGTTTTTTTAGAGTAGATAAAAGTGGCGCGCGCTCAGAAGGAGGAAGTGGTTTAGGTTTAGCTATTGTTAAACACATTATCGAAGCGCATCAAGAAAAAATCTTTGTTCAAAGTACACTAACAAAAGGATCTGAATTTTCTTTTACACTTCCGAAAAGCAAATAACGTACTATTTTCTAGTCAATTCAAGCTTGCCCTCATTTTCTCGTACAGATTTTGGCTTAAATTTTATACTTTTACCAAAAATTAATTTAAGTAGTGTGGGAAGTAAAAATAAACTGAAACGATTTAACGAAAACGAGAACTTTCATAACGTTATTCAACCAACTAGAGAAGAGGTTGTTAATCAAAAATTAGCTTTAAAAGGAAATTGGAATAAAACATTTTTTAAAAACGAAAACCCTATTGTTTTAGAGTTGGGTTGTGGAAAAGGCGAATATACAGTAGGTTTAGCAGAACGTTATCCAACTAAAAATTTTATTGGTATTGACATCAAAGGCGCAAGATTTTGGCGAGGAGCTAAAACGGCCGTAGAAAACAGTATGAATAATGTGGCGTTTTTACGCACACAAATTGAATTAATTGAACATTGTTTTGCTGAAAACGAGGTGTCTGAAATTTGGATTACATTCCCAGACCCTCAAATTAAATATAAACGTACAAAGCACAGAATGACTAATACTCAATTTCTGCAACGCTACAAAAAAATACTTGCCCCTACTGGTTTAATGCACCTCAAAACAGATAGTGAGTTTATGCATGGCTATACCTTAGGATTGCTTCATGGAGAAGGGCATGAGGTGTTATATGCTAATCATAATATTTATAAAAATGAAGGCGCTCCCGCTGTAGTTACAGCCATTCAAACCTTTTATGAAAAACAATATTTAGAAATCAACAAGCCCATTACTTATATACAATTTAAGATAAAATAATGACGTTATTGTTTGTTTTTGCATTAGCAATTTTCTTTTCAAGCATTGGTGTTTTACCTCCAGGGATGCTAAATATGACTGCAGCAAACATTAGTATGAAACAATCTCATTTTCAAGCAAAAAAATTTATAAATGGCGTATTGCTTGTGGTGGCTTTACAAAGTTTTTTAGGCTATTATTTCGCAACTTTTTTAGAACAAAACCCTGAAGTGATGCGAAACTTGAAGATTGTTGGAAGTAGTATTTTTTCTATTCTCACTATTTTTTTCTTAGGCAAAGGAATTCAAAGTGTCTTGCATTCTCATAAAATTGATACACATACAAAAATAAGTAAGTTGCCTCCTTTTTCTCACGGGTTGTTACTTTCTGCTATAAACGTTTTCCCAGTTCCATATTATGCTTTTTTAAGCCTTTATTTTTCTGCTTTTATTCCTTGTTTTTTTTCTCTTCCAATAGGAATTTCGTTTGTTGTTGGAAGTGTTTTAGGAACCGGTTTTGTCTATCATATTTACGCTTATTTCTTTAAGAGATTTGAAACTAAAATGACTTTTTTTAGCAATAATATCAATTTTATTATTGCTGTAATAACAGGTTTGGTTGCTATTTTAACTTTTTATACTTTAAAATAGGTATGCAAGAAGATGATAATTTTTTTCAAAGAGTATATGCTGTTGTCCGACAAATCCCTGAAGGCAAAGTAACATCTTATGGCGCCATTGCCAAAGCTTTAGGAACAGCACGTTCGGCAAGAATGGTAGGCTGGGCCATGAATGCATCTCATCAATTAGAAGACGTTCCAGCGCATCGGGTAGTAAACCGAAATGGACTCTTGTCGGGAAAACATCATTTTGAAGGAACAAATCTTATGCAACAACTATTAGAAAATGAAGGAATTAAAGTGGTTGACAATCAAATCATAGATTTTGAAAAACATTTTTGGGAGCCTATACTTTAGATTTAAAAATCATATTGATTATCCTTATAGTACAATATAAACTTTAATAGCTTAAACTTTTATACTTCCTAAACTTCTTTATATCTTTGCAATCTAAATTCAGTCTTAATAAATAACTGAAAGTAAAGAGCATACCATGAAATTAGAGAGAAAGGAAATCTTAGCAGCATTAGAAACTATTTCTATTGCTGGCGAAGGAAAAAATATGGTAGAAAGTGGAGCCATTCAAAATGTACTAACTTTTGGAGACGAAGTGGTTGTTGAGCTTGTTTTGTCTACTCCTGCACTACACATAAAAAAACGCGCTGAAGTTGACATTATAAAGGTTATTCATGAAAAAGTATATGAAAAAGCGAAGGTCAAAGTTAATACAAAAGTAATCACAGCTGAAAAAGAAGAAGTAAATACAATAAAAGGCAAAGCTATTCCAGGAATAAGTAATATTATTGCTGTTTCTTCTGGTAAAGGTGGTGTAGGAAAATCTACTATTACAGCAAATTTAGCAGTTTCATTAGCTAAAATGGGTTTTAAGGTAGGTGTTCTAGATGCAGATATTTACGGTCCGTCTATGCCTATCATGTTTGATGTAGAAAATGCTAAACCCATATCGGTTGAGGTAGATGGAAAATCTAAAATGCAACCCATTCAGAGTTATGGCGTTGAAATTTTGTCGATAGGTTTTTTTACTAAACCTGATCAAGCTGTAATTTGGAGAGGACCTATGGCTTCAAAAGCATTAAATCAAATGATTTTTGATGCAAATTGGGGGGAAATAGATTTTATGCTGATTGATTTACCACCAGGAACAGGAGACATTCATTTGTCAATTATGCAATCTTTACCAATTACAGGAGCAGTTGTAGTTAGCACACCTCAAGCTGTAGCTTTAGCAGATGCAAAAAAAGGTGTATCAATGTTTCTGTCTGATGCCATTCAAGTACCTGTATTAGGAATAGTTGAAAATATGGCTTATTTTACTCCTGAAGAATTACCAACTCATAAATATTATATTTTCGGTAAAGAAGGCGCTCGAAATTTAGCCGCAGATTTAGAGGTACCATTTTTAGGTGAAATCCCATTAGTTCAAGGAATAAGAGAAGCAGGAGATTTTGGAAGACCTGCTGCAATGCAAGAAGATACACCTTTAGCTAAAGCATTTGAAGATTTGGCCAGAAGTGTAGTACAAGAAACCGTAAATAGAAACGAACATTTGCCGCCTACAGAGGCTGTAAAAATTACAACTATGGCAGGCTGTTCGGCTGTAAAAAAATAGTATTCAGTTTTACAATCTCAGTTTACAGTTTAAGCTGTTTACTGCGACTGAAAACTGCGCTGAAAACTAAAAAAATATGACAACAGAAGAAATTAAACAAAATGTTGAAAAAGCACTAGACGAAATCCGCCCATTTTTAAATTCAGATGGAGGAAATATTTCTTTAATTGAAATTATTGATGATATACACGTAAAAGTGCGTTTAGAAGGAGCGTGTACGAATTGTGGTTTTAGCATGAGCACAATGAAAGCGGGTGTAGAAACAACTATAAAAAAATATGTTCCACAAATTGAAACAGTAGAAAACGTAGCTTAATGTATATTTATGATAAAAATCATGAATATAGTTACCCACACTTCGTTACTTTGCTACTTTCAAATTTATTAAAATGATCGAAACAGATATTCTTATAATTGGTGCCGGACCAACAGGCTTATTCACCGTTTTTGAAGCCGGACTTTTGCAATTAAAATGTCATATTATAGATGCTTTACCTCAACCAGGAGGTCAATTAGCTGAATTGTATC
>NZ_CALFIG010000276.1 GCF_937876455.1 uncultured Flavobacterium sp. | reverse complement strand
AGCAATAATCAGAGTAGTATGTAGTGATAGTGGATTTGCCATCTTCGGATTTCGACAGCGAACTTTCGGTGTGTTTATTTCCTATTTGTTCTTCATTTTTTATGTTTGTCGAAATATCATTTGAGGATACTTTATTATATTCTGTGTCAGTGAAGAACGTGTAGGAATACTTTTTTACGTTCACATTTTTTAAGGTTATTACAAATTCACAACTTGGATCTTGACCCATAGCTTGATATGAAAATAGTAAAATAAAAATCGAAAGTATTAATCTCATATTTGCCAATTTATAGTGTAGTTTCATAAAAATTATTTATAACGTTTCGAGGCATTGCGAAGAGGCGGGTTTTTAGTTCAAAAGTTAATGAATTTATTGCTGCATAATTTTGTGCAAATGTTTTATAGAAGCACTTTAGCTGCCATATTGCTAAACTACTGTCAGTTACTTTTTTTGCATAATTCCGTCTTGAATTGCAGTTTCAAGTATATCAATGTTGATGTCTTTTAATGTTTTGAACTTAATGCAATAGCCTGTTACGGTTGCTTTTCCAATTGTTTTTCCATAGGTTTCGGGTAAATATTTTTTATCTTCAATGCCCATTATATAAACTGATATTCCTGTCGTGTTTGCACTAATACCAATCTGATAAAACTCTTTGGTCTTTCCGTTAGCATATTTTATTGTTTGAAGTCCATATCCAATATTAGGATTAGAAACGATTTTACCCTCTTCGTCTTTTCCGTCTAAATACCATAATTTACCTTTTGGGAATATCTTCAGTATACGTTTATGCAATGCTTCAATGTCTGAACGTTTTGGATCTGGTTGAGAAGCGATATAATCTTTGATTTGCTCTTGAATGTTCATTTTTTGCCCTTTTCAATGTGTCGTTTTACAATGACCGCTAACGTTTTGCGGCTTCAAGAAGTTGTGTACTTCATTCACTGACAATTACAAATATAGCCAAAACTTTAAATTAATAACCTTTCCGATTTCAGATAAATCCCGAGCCACGCCATTTCTTGTAACTGCTGTTGTGCGTAGTATTTTTTATAGTTTTAAAGTTGTAATTGCCTGTTTTTCGGTTTCTAATTTATTTATAAACTTTTCTTTTAATGATGGATAATATTCCTTGCTTTTGAAAATTACAGAATTTACTATTTTTGAATCTATTTTCTTTCTATCTTTTAAATCGTTAGATATAAAATTTGTTATGTAACCGTAACATTTTTCAATTATTTCTGTTGTCCCTTTTTCAAAATAAGTTATTGATTTTCCATTTATTGATAAAGGATTATGTTCATTGACTTTATAAAATAGAATTTTGAATAATGCAATTATTTCAAAGTTAGAATATTGAATAAAATCATATTCAAGTAGTTTTTCATCTTCAGGACTTAATTTAGTCGTGTCAATTAAATTAATTTTACTTTTAAATGATTTTCTTTTACGATCAACTAATAAATTTAAATGATATGATAAGTGCATATCTTCATAGTTAGTTGCATCATTAAATATTATTTCATACAAACCATTTTGGTTAATATTTTTTGAAACAAATAATAATTTTTTACTTTGTTTTGCACTAAACGGATCGTTAACAAAATATGCTAAATATAACTGTCCCAATAATTCGTTAGTTAAAACACTTACACCTTTTAATTTTTTTCTAAACTCACCACGTCGAGTTTCGTACCAAATATTTGAGTATTTAAAAAAATCGAATTGAATTCTTTTCTGAATATCGTCGTTTGAATGAAAATCTCTCTCACTTATTGGATTTTGTGAATTGGTAAATCTTGTTACTTTTAAATCAAAATCATTTCCGCCGGATTTTACAATTCTAAATGTAATTAGTGCATTTTCATCCATTCTTGCTCTAACTTCATCACTTGCAAATTTATAAGATTGATATATGCTATAAACAGTTTGTGCGCCATTAATTACCTGAATTCCTGTTATTGTTACTTTAGTAGAATCTTCATGAAAATCATCAATTTTATCTGTAATGGCTGTTATGCCATTATTAAAGTACCAAAAATTGACTGGATTATTTGTAATTGTATTTTTTATTTCATTATTAAACAATGAATTTGGCAATGGGTTTCTAATGTTTTTATAAAATAAAGATTGACCATATTTATCAAACATTAAATACACTTCTTTTGGCTTAATTAGAAAAATATTAGATTGAAATGGGTTTTTTATATAAATAACTTGATTTTTTTTAAATTCTAAATGGAATTCAGTTTTTGGAATATAGGGAGTTTCAATTGGATTATGAGTTTTAACACCTTTAAATTCAATTTCAATATATTGCTCTTTTAGTTTATAAAAATCTATAAATTCAAATGAAACTAAATTTGAGATAAAATCATCAATGTGTTCTTGTATATTTATTTCACCATTACATAAAGCCAAGAAAATGAATTTTATTTTTCCGTTTTCTTTTTTATGGCTTATAAATTTTTGATATTGTGTATTTAATTGAATATTATGTTCTGATTCTTTTTTTCCTGAAAGAATTAATCTAAAATCACTCAAACAAGATTTAACTTCTTTTGTTATTTCTTTTGCTTTGTTTATATTTTGTTTAGCAAACCATTTTGCCTGAACTACATAATATATTTCTTTTCCGCTTTGATCTTTATTTGTGAAAATTAAATCACAAGAAGAATCATCATTACCTTCGGTTATAAATACTTCTAATTCTGATAAATCGCAATTCGGTAAATATCTTTTTAAAAACCATAACAAGAACAAAAAAGATTTTTTACCATTTTCATCTTGTTTTTTTAAATGATCATTACTTTTAAATGGAACTGATAATTTATCAATTTCGGAATCTATTATATCGTAGAATATTTCGTTCTTCATTTTTTGATTTAAGATTAAGTTTGATTTCGCGATTTTCAGGTAATATTACGCACAACTTGAATATATGTCTGACAAAATCATACATAGCTACCCAATTTGGGGTGTATATGTATGACAAACGTCAGTTTTATATTTTCAAAAATAATAAAAAATTCTTACAAATCATCAAATGGGCTTTTAATTTGTTGAATGCTTTTTGTTTTTATAGGGTAGTAAATTTTAGTGTTATAGCTCATTAATAGCCTGTTGGTAAAGAGTTACTAGATAGATGATGTATAGATGGTGTATGGATAGTGTATGGATAGTGTATGGATAGTGTATGGATAGTGTATGTAAAAGGTATTGGCAAAGCAAATAAAAAAGCCTGTTCCAAAAACTGAAACAGGCATTGGTATATAGTTAACAAACTATTACTTTCGTTTGATTACTTTTTCTGCTTTTTCAATGATAGCAGCGCTGTTTAACCCGTATTTTTCCATTAATTGGTCTGGCGTTCCGCTTTCTCCAAAGCTGTCGTTTACCGCAACAAATTCTTGTGGCACTAAATGATGTTGAATTAATGTTCTAGAAACACTTTCGCCTAAACCACCAATGATGTTATGTTCTTCGGCCGTAACTACACAACCTGTTTTCTTCACTGATTTTAAAATCGCTTCTTCATCTAATGGTTTAATCGTGTGAATGTTAATTACTTCAGCCGAAATTCCTTTTGCTTCTAGTGCTTCTGCAGCAATAAGCGCTTCCCATACTAAATGGCCTGTTGCAATAAGTGTTACATCTGTTCCTTCTTGTAAGACAATAGCTTTTCCAATTACGAAAGCTTCGTCAGCAGGCATAAAGTTAGGCACTACTGGACGGCCAAAACGCAAATAAGCAGGTCCGTGATGAGCAGCTAATGCAATAGTTGCTGCTTTCGTTTGGTTGTAATCGCACGTGTTGATTACGGTCATGCCAGGTAACATTTTCATTAAACCTATATCTTCTAAGATTTGGTGTGTAGCCCCGTCTTCTCCTAAGGTTAACCCAGCGTGAGAAGCACAAATTTTTACATTTTTATCTGAATAAGCTACAGATTGACGAATTTGGTCATACACTCTTCCTGTAGAGAAGTTTGCAAATGTTCCTGTAAACGGAATTTTACCTCCTATAGTTAAACCAGCAGCGATTCCTATCATGTTTGCTTCTGCAATTCCAATTTGGAAAAAGCGTTCTGGATGGTTCTTTTTGAAATCGTCAAATTTTAACGAACCAATTAAATCGGCACATAATGCTACGACGTTTTCGTTTTGTTGTCCTAATTCGGTCATTCCTGCACCAAATCCTGAACGGGTATCTTTACTTCCTGTATTTGTATATTTTTTCATGTTGTGTTTTTGAGAGTTTTAAGTTTCAAAGTTTAGCTACGCTCCGTTCGGCTTTGCCTCGGGTCAAGTTTAACTCTACTTTTTTGAGCACTTGATTAACAATACCTAATCACTTTTCACTAATTACTAATTACTTTTTACTAGTTACTAATCACTAATTACTAGTTAATAATCACCTAAAGTTTCAGGATTTTGCGCTAAAGCATTTGCTAATTGTTCGTCATTAGGCGCTTTTCCATGCCATGCATGTGTATGCATCATAAAATCAACCCCATGTCCCATAACCGTGTGTAACAATACACAAACAGGTTTTCCTTTTCCTGTTTTTGCTTTAGCCTGAGTCATTCCCTCAATAATTGCCGCAATTTGATTGCCTTCTTTTATTTCTAAAACGTCCCAATCAAAGGCTTCAAATTTTGCTCTTACATTACCTAGTGAAACGACATCTTTTGTAGCTCCATCAATTTGTTGTCCGTTGTAATCTACAACAGCTATTAGATTGTCTATATTTTTTGCAGAAGCATACATAATAGCTTCCCAGTTTTGTCCTTCTTGTAATTCGCCATCACCCGTTAATACATATACAAGATGGTTGTCTTTATTTAGTTTTTTAGCCTGCGCAGCACCTATAGCAACTGACAAACCTTGTCCAAGAGAACCTGAAGCCATGCGAATGCCTTCTAAGCCTTCATGCGTGGTAGGGTGACCTTGTAAACGGGTGTTCAATTTTCTAAAGGTAGCTAATTCGGCAACAGAAAAATAACCACTTCTTGCTAATACACTGTAAAAAACAGGGGAGATGTGCCCATTTGATAAAAAGAAAATATCTTCATTTGTTCCGTTCATATCAAAACCTTCTTTTCGATCCATTAGGTGTTGGTATAACGTTACTAAAAATTCGGCACAGCCTAATGAACCTCCAGGATGACCTGAATTTACAGCGTGTACCATTCTTAAAATGTCTCTTCTAACTTGTGTAGTCAAGTCTTCTAAGTACGAAATTTGTTGTGTCATGTTGTTTTTTTTGCAAAAATAAGTGGAATAGTTTGTTTATGAAAAGGATTTTAATTTTAGTTATTAACTAAAAAAGACGTAATATGTTGAATAACTTTTGCATCGCCCAATATTTTTCTGTGTCCTAATCCTTCGGTAAGGATAAGTTGGTGGTTTTCTAAATTTTCGGCAATTCCATACGCAGCATCTACAGGCACTTCATAATCCTGTTTGTCATGAATAACAAGCATAGGAATTTTTACCTCTTTAGCTGCTACATATCCTGCATAGTCTTCCATTTTGGCGTGGTATTTTTTCTCAAATTCGCGTTTCATTTGTTCGCCTACTTTTGCAGGAAGTTTTAATTTGGAAATGAAATCTGCTACAATTTTATCTACACTATTACCACTGCCAATAAGTACACCTTTTTTTACTTGCAAGCCTTGTTTTATAGCATTCAATAAAGACATAGCACCAAGAGAGTGTGCAATAGCAAATTCAAATGGGCCGTATTTTTTTTCAAGTTCAAGTATACTCGCAATAAACTCGAGCATAATGGTAGTAGTAGTACCTGATTTTCCGTGTGCTGGTGCATCAAAACTTATAGCACAGTATCCATTAGAAAGCATTTCATCTGCAATTTTAACCAATTGCGTACCTCTGCCAGACCATCCGTGAATTAATAATACTTTTTTAGTAGCTTGTCCGTATTCATATACAACAATTTCTTTTTGAATGCTTTCAATAAATAATCTTGTTTGTAGAGCAGTTGCCTCCATGTGATGTTCTCTTTTTGGGGCTTTGTGCTTTATAGGTGTGATAAATAATTTTCGGGCAAATTTTTCAGCCCATTTGATTGAGAAAAAATATAATATTTTGGCAATCAGAATAATAAAAAACGGAATTTTGATTTGATCTTTATGTTTATTTTTCGACATATTAATTTTTTTACAAATTTAGGAAAATTATACCGCTAATGGTACGGATTTTGTAGGCAATAATGTTAAAGTTACAATTTTTAATGCTAAAACATACGTTATGAAGTTAAGTTATAAAATAGGATTATTTGTAGTTGTACTCGCAATGAGTTGTGCGAAAAATCCCTTTACTGGAAAAAAAACGATGGCATTTGTACCCAATAATCAATTATTTCCATCAGCCTTTCAGCAATATTCTCAGTTTTTAGCTGAAAATAAAGTAATAAAAGGCACTGCTGATGCTAAAAGAATAGAAACAATAGGGATGAAAATTAAAGCTGCTGCTGAAAAATATTTGACCGCAAATGGGTATCCTACTTATTTAAATGAGTACAAGTGGGAATACAATTTAGTAGAAAGTAAAGAGTTGAATGCTTGGTGTATGCCAGGAGGAAAAATTGTATTCTATACAGGAATTTTACCTGTTTGTAAAGACGACGCGGGTATTGCGGCAGTTATGGGGCATGAAGTAGCACATGCATTAGCTAATCATGGACAACAACGTATGAGTGCTGGTTTATTGCAACAAGTAGGTGCGGTTGGGGCAGCTTTAGCCGCCGAAAAATATGCACCCAAATATCAAAATGAAGCCATGCAAGCGTATGGAGCTGCTTCGACTGTAGGTGGCATACTACCTTTTAGTCGGGCACATGAAAGTGAAGCAGATATGATTGGGCTTACTCTTATGGCTATTGCAGGTTACAATCCTGACAATGCGGTGAAACTATGGGAACGAATGTCTGCTTTATCAGAGGGTAAAACGCCACCCGAATTTTTATCTACGCATCCTAGCAATGAAACGCGAATCAAAGAATTACAAGCGTTATTACCTCAAGCAAAAGCGGAAGCGGCTAAATTTGGTGTAACATTTAATTAGTTCTTAAAAAATAGTATATTTAGTCCCGATTTTATCGGGATTTTTTATTTTAAAAAGAAATTTATGCTGGCAATAAAAAAAGGGAATTCAAAAGTGCTATGGGCTTGGGCGTTTTATGACTGGGCAAATTCTGTGTATGCATTAGTAATATCCTCATCTATTTTTCCGCTGTTTTTTGGTCAATTATTTAGACAAAAAAATATAGAAACGATTTCCTTTTTTGGAAGCCAAAAATCAGGAGAAACCATCATTAGTTATGTTACAGCTTTCGGATTTATAGTTATTGCGTTTATGTCGCCTTTGCTTTCTGGTATAGCAGATTATATGGGTAATAAGAAGTTTTTTATGAAATTTTTTTGCTATTTAGGAGCTGGTTCATGTATGTTGCTCTATTTTTTTGATTTACATAATTTGTATTTTGGGTTATGTTGTTACACATTAGCCTTGATAGGTTATTGGGGAAGTTTAGTGTTTTATAATTCCTATTTACCTGATATAGCACTTAAAGAACAGCAAGATAGTATTTCGGCAAGGGGTTACAGTTTGGGCTATGTGGGCAGTGTTATTTTATTAGTAATTAATTTGGCTATGGTAATGCTTGTGCCTGATGATTCAAAAATGCAAATGATGAAGTATTCGTTTGTATTAGTAGGTATTTGGTGGCTGGGATTTAGTCAATACACGTATTATTATTTACCCAATCAAAAAACAGGTAAAAAAATACATAAAGATATTGTGTTTAAAGGTTTTAGAGAATTGCAAAAAGTATGGAAACATATTCAAACGCTTGCTGTATTGAAACGCTATTTGGGGGCGTTTTTTGTGTATAGTATGGCGGTACAAACTATCATGATTATTGCGGCTTATTTTGGGGAGAAAGAAGTAGATTGGGGTAGCCCATCTGCACGAACTTCAGGATTAATAGGCAGTATATTACTTATTCAATTGATTGCAGTTTTGGGAGCCTATCTTACAAGTAAAGCTTCAACTTATTTTGGAAACATTAAGGTGTTATTCGTTCTTAATATATTGTGGATACTGATTTGTATTGATGCTTATTTTATTTCTACACCTATGGATTTTTATATTGCTGCTTGTTGCGTGGGTTTAATAATGGGAGGTATTCAATCTTTATCACGTTCGACGTATTCAAAATTAATACCTAATGATGTGGTTGATACGACCTCTTTTTTTAGTTTTTACGATGTTTCAGAAAAAATAGGTATTGTAATAGGTATGTTTACCTATGGTTTCATTGCTGATATTACAGGTAAAATGCAAAATGCTATTTTATTTTTAATTCTGTTCTTTGCTTTAGGCGCTTTCTTGTTGTATAAGCTTTTACAAAATGAAAAAGAAACTCATTAAGTGTTTAACTATGGCACAATACTTGACTATAATGTGGGGAATTCCTTCTAAAAATAACAACTAGCGATTACATTATACTCGCATTTCAGTAGAAATTTAAAGGAAATAATCCTTTTTTAATGACATAATGACTTATTTATAACTATGCCAAATCATAAAATACTAACGCTTGACAATTTGTCACTACAAGAAATTGATAATGAAGCTGATTTAATTCCTTTAATGACGCCTGAAGATGAAGAAGAAATGAATAATGAAGCCTTGCCTTCCGATTTGCCTATTTTACCTCTTAGAAATACGGTATTGTTTCCTGGTGTGGTTATCCCAATTACTGCAGGAAGGGACAAGTCTATTAAATTAATTAATGAAGCTAATGCAGGCTCAAAAGTTATTGGGGTAGTGGCTCAAATAGATGAAAATATTGAAGATCCAACACCTAATGACGTGTATCATATTGGTACGGTTGCCAAAATTATGCGTGTATTAAAAATGCCCGACGGTAACGTAACCATCATATTACAAGGTAAAAAACGTTTTGAAATAGATAACTTTACTCAAGAAGAACCTTATTTTAAAGCAACTATAAAAGAATATAAGGAGACAAGACCTAAGAAAAATGATGAAGAATTTGAAACCATCATTGATTCTATTAAAGAATTGTCTATCCAAATTATTAAGGAAAGTCCAAATATTCCTACCGAGGCTACTTTTGCTATTAAAAATATTGAAAGCAGTCCGTTTTTAGTCAACTTTGTTTCTTCTAACATGAATTTAAATTTAGAAGAAAAGCAACGTTTACTATCTATTATTGATTTAAAAGAACGTGCTTTAGAAACATTGAAATACATGAATTTAGAGTTGCAAAAACTCGAAATTAGAAACGATATTCAATCTAAAGTTCGCTTTGATTTAGATCAACAACAGCGCGAATATTTCCTACAGCAACAAATGAAAACAATCCAAGAAGAACTGGGAGGTGTTTCGCACGAAGCTGAAATAGAAGAAATGCGCAAAAAAGCGAAAACTAAAAAATGGGACAATAAAGTAGCTGAGTATTTTGAAAAGGAATTGTCAAAATTACAACGTACCAATCCTAATTCACCAGATTTTGGAATCCAACGTAATTACTTAGATTTATTTTTAGAATTACCATGGAATGAGTTTTCAAAAGATAAATTTGATCTAAAATGTGCCCAACAAATTTTAGATAGAGACCATTTTGGGTTAGAAGATGTTAAAAAGCGTATCATAGAACATTTGGCAGTTTTGAAATTGCGAAATGATATGAAGTCACCTATTTTGTGTTTATATGGACCTCCAGGAGTGGGTAAAACTTCAATTGGTAAATCTATTGCAGAAGCATTAGGTAGAGAATATGTGCGCATTTCATTAGGAGGATTGCGTGATGAAGCAGAAATAAGAGGACATCGTAAAACGTATATTGGTGCTATGCCAGGGCGAATTATTCAAAATATTAAAAAAGCAAAAACCTCAAATCCTGTTTTTGTGTTGGACGAAATTGATAAGTTATCCATGAGTCATAATGGTGATCCTTCTTCGGCATTGTTAGAAGTATTGGACCCGGAGCAAAACAATTCGTTTCACGACAATTTCTTAGAATTAGGCTATGATTTATCAAAAGTGATGTTCATTGCCACGTCAAATAGTTTGTCAACCATTCAGCCCGCTTTGAGAGATCGAATGGAAATCATAAACATGACAGGTTATACAATTGAAGAAAAAATTGAAATTGCTAAAAATTATTTGTTGCCTAAACAATTAAAAGAGCACGGTTTAACAAACAAAGATTTGCAAATTGGAAAAAAACAATTGGAAAAAATTGTGGTAGGTTATACGCGTGAGTCGGGCGTGCGTGGTTTAGATAAGAAAATAGCTGAAATGGTACGTCATGCTGCCAAATCTGTAGCAATGGAAGAGCAGTACAACGTTAAAGTTACTGATGCCGATATTATTGAGGTATTAAAATCACCGCGTTTAGAACGTGATAAATATGAAAATAACGATACAGCAGGTGTGGTTACAGGTTTAGCTTGGACTTCTGTTGGTGGGGATATTTTATTCATTGAGTCAATTGTGTCCAAAGGAAAAGGCGGTATGACCATGACAGGAAATTTGGGTACAGTAATGAAAGAATCTGTTACCATTGCCCTGGAATATATAAAAGCCAATTCAAAATTACTTGGGATTGATTCAGAAGTACTTCAAAATTATAACATTCACATTCACGTCCCAGAAGGAGCAACGCCAAAAGATGGTCCTAGTGCGGGTATAGCAATGCTTACGTCAATGGTTTCTAGCTTTACGCAAAAGCGAGTTAAAAAATCAATTGCTATGACTGGAGAAATTACTTTAAGAGGAAAAGTGTTGCCCGTGGGCGGTATTAAAGAAAAAATACTAGCCGCTAAGCGAGCTAATATTAAAGAAATTATTTTGTGTAAAGAGAATAAAAGAGATATTGAAGAAATTAAGGCTTCTTATATTGAAGGACTTACCTTTCATTATGTCGATACCATGAAGGAAGTAATTGATATAGCTATAACTCATCAAAAAGTAAAAGATGCTATAGATTTTAACTTTAAGAAAGAAACTAAATAAACAAAAAGGCTAACGATATCGTTAGCCTTTTTGTTTATAACTAATTAAGATTCCGTTCAACTAAATTTTCTCATTCTGATTTATAATTTTATCTTCGCATTTACGTTATCAACGTAGTATTGTAAAGATGTTAAAGAAAATTGGTGTACTTCTATGGTTTGTCTTTAGTCCTATTTATGCACAAATAGGCGGACAATCTGTGTACCAATTTCTTAACTTAGTGCAATCGCCTCGTCAAGCAGCTATGGGGGGTAAAACGGTTACTATTATGGATTATGATGTCAATCAGGCTAATTTTAATCCAGCTACCATTAATCCTAAAATGGGTAACCATCTAGCTACAAATTACAGTAAGTATTATGGTGAAATAGCCTATGGCACCGCTTCATACGCTTATACATGGGACAGGCATGTGCAAACCTTACATGTAGGGGTAAATTATGTAAATTACGGCAATTTTGATGGCTACGATGAGTTGGGTAACCAAACCGGCGCCTTTAGTGGTTCAGAAGGTGCATTGTCTATTGGTTATGCCTATAATATTCCGTGGACAAACTTACATGTAGGCGCTAATTTAAAATTAATTACTTCTACATTAGAACGCTATAATTCTTTTGGAGCGACAACAGATATTGGCCTATTGTATATCGATGAAAAAAATGATATTAATTTCGGCTTAACCTTTAGAAATATTGGGTACCAAATTAAACCTTATGATGCCGTGCGAGAAAAGTTGCCCTTTGAAATTGATGCAGGAATTTCTCAATTAATGGAAAATGTACCTATTAGATGGCATGTTACGTTTGAAAATTTGCAACAATGGAATATTGCTTTTGCCAATCCAAATAGAGCACAGGGTTTGTTAGATGGTTCAACTAAAGAAGAGCAAGTTTCTTTTTTTAATAATGCCTTGCGTCATGTCATTTTTGGTGCCGAATTATTTCCTGAAAAAGCATTCAATATAAGATTAGGTTATAATTTTAGAAGAGGACAAGAATTGAATATAATAGACCAAAGAAATTTTAGTGGTGTTTCAGCAGGGTTTAGTTTACGCTTTAATAAAGTACGCTTTGATTATTCGTATGCTAAATATACACTTGCTGCTAATACAAGTATTTTTGGATTGATGATTGATTTGAATTAAGGTTAAGAGATTAGTAAAAAGTAAAAAGTAAAAAGATGAATTACTTACTTGTATTTTACAAAGTCAGTTTTCCTTAACCAATAAAATAAAATAAAAACATGAAAAAAATTACCATAGCGATAGACGGTTTTTCGTCAACAGGAAAAAGCACATTAGCAAAGCAATTAGCTGCAGCTTTAGGGTATGTATATGTAGATACGGGAGCGATGTATCGTGGTATAACGTATTTTGCTATGCAACACGATTGGGTTTCGGAATCTCATTTAAATAAATCGGAATTAATTACTCATTTGCAAAATATTTCCTTGCATTTTAAATTTAACTCAGCATTAGGTTTTGCGGAAATGTATGTGAATGGCGAAAACGTTGAAAAAGCCATTCGAACTATTGAGGTTTCACGTTTAGTAAGTAAAGTGGCTGAAGTTTCTGAGGTACGAGCTAAATTAGTAGAACAACAACAGCAAATGGGTGTAGAAAAAGGAATTGTTATGGACGGCAGAGATATTGGAACGGTTGTTTTTCCAGATGCTGAACTAAAATTATTCATGACAGCTAGTGCTAAAACAAGAGCACAACGTCGTTTTGATGAATTACTCGAAAAAGGACAGCGTGTTACCTTTGAAGAAGTCTTGCAAAATGTAGAAGAACGCGATTATATTGATACACATCGAGAAGATTCTCCTCTTGTTAAAGCTGATGATGCTATCGAGATCGATAATTCAGTTATGACCAAACAAGAACAATTTGAATTGGTGATGAAAATGGTCAATGAAAAGCTAGTTGGTAGTAAATAGTGAATAGTGAATAGTGAATAGTGAATAGTAATTAGTGAAAAGTGATTAGTATTTATATGTAATAACCCATAACCTCAATTCCTACAAACTCATTTTTTTATGTAACTTAGTGAAATCTTTGTGAATCTTTGTGATACAGCTTTTAAATAATAAGTGATTAGTAATTAGTAATTAGTAATTAGTGTAGATTATTTCCTATCTCCCAACTTCTAAATCTTCTAAGCTTCAAATACATTTTTGCTTTTCACTAATTACTTTTTTCAGCAAAAGAGTTGTATTTTCTAAAAAATGATTATCTTTGCACACCTTTTGACAGAGTAGCGTTTTCAATTGGCAATCAAATAATTAAGTAAAAACACTGCTGTTGTTTTAATCTGTAGAAAAAACGCAAACAAACACGGCATACAAAATTATTATCAGCATGGCTGAATTAAACAAAGAACAACAAGATTTTTTAGCGGATTTTAATTGGCATAATTATGCAGAAGGAATTGATCCAATTGATGAGAAAAATCTTCAAGAATTTGAAGAATTAGTATCTAAAACTTTCATTTCTACAGGAGACGAAGAAGTTGTAGAAGGTGTAGTAGTTAGAGTAACTGACAGAGATGCAATCGTTGATATCAACGCAAAATCTGAAGGTGCTATTTCTTTAAATGAATTTCGTTACAATCCTAACTTAAAAGTTGGGGACAAAGTAGAAGTATTAATTGACGTAAGAGAAGACAAATCAGGTCAATTAGTATTATCTCACAAAAAAGCAAGAACAATCAAAGCATGGGATAGAGTTATCGCAGCTAACGAAACTGGAGAAATCGTTAATGGTTTTGTTAAATGTAGAACTAAAGGTGGTATGATTGTAGATGTATTCGGTATTGAAGCATTCTTACCAGGTTCACAAATTGATGTGAAACCTATCCGTGATTACGATCAATATGTAAACAAAACGATGGAATTCAAAGTGGTTAAAATTAACCATGAGTTCAAAAACGTTGTTGTTTCGCACAAAGCACTTATCGAAGCAGATATCGAGGTTCAGAAAAAAGAAATCATTGGTCAATTAGAAAAAGGACAAGTATTAGAAGGTGTAGTTAAAAACATTACTTCTTATGGTGTGTTCATTGACTTAGGTGGTGTAGATGGATTAATTCATATTACAGATTTATCTTGGTCTCGTATCAATCACCCAAGTGAAGTATTAGAATTAGACCAAAAATTAAATGTTGTTATCTTAGACTTTGATGATGAGAAAACAAGAATCCAATTAGGTTTAAAACAATTAAACGCTCACCCATGGGATGCTTTAGATGCTAACTTAAAAGTAGGTGATAAAGTTAAAGGAAAAGTAGTAGTTTTAGCAGATTATGGTGCTTTCATTGAAGTAGCAGAAGGTGTTGAAGGTTTAATCCACGTTTCTGAAATGTCTTGGTCAACGCATTTAAGAAGTGCTCAAGATTTCGTTAAAGTAGGAGATGTAGTTGAGGCAGTAATTTTAACGTTAGATAGAGAAGATAGAAAAATGTCTTTAGGTATCAAACAAATGACTACTGATCCATGGACTGATATCACTTCTAAATATCCAGTAGGTTCAAGACACACAGGAATTGTTAGAAACTTTACTAACTTTGGTATTTTTGTTGAGTTAGAAGAAGGAATTGATGGTTTAGTGTATATCTCAGATTTATCTTGGACTAAGAAAATCAAACATCCATCAGAATTTGTTAACGTAGGTGATAAATTAGATGTTGTTGTATTAGAATTAGACGTTGAAGGTAGAAAATTATCTTTAGGTCACAAACAAACAACTGAAAATCCTTGGGACAAACATGAAGCAGCTTTTGCAGTAGGAACAATCCACACTGGAACAGTAACTGAAATGGTTGATAAAGGTGCAACTGTTGATTTTGGTGATAACGTTCAAGGTTTTGTACCAACACGTCACTTAGAAAAAGAAGATGGTAAAAAATTGAAAAAAGGAGATGCAATTGAATTTAAAGTTATTGAATTTAACAAAGAATTCAAAAGAATTGTAGCTTCTCATACAGCTATCTTTAGAGAAGAAGAAGAGAAAAACGTTAAGTCTGCAGAGTCTAATAACGTAGCAGCTTCTTCAAACAATGCAGAAAAATCTACTTTAGGTGATATTGATGCATTAGCTGAATTAAAAGCTAGAATGGATAAAGGAGAATAATCTTTATATTCTAAACATACTAAAAATCCCAATCAGTACTGGTTGGGATTTTTTATTTAAGAGAACTACTCTAAAGATTTACTCACTACTATTCCTGTGTTACACTTTTACAAGGTAATCGTTTCACCCAGGTCTATACTTCGCGTATTAGCTGCAATCACTACTTTTTACATATAAAAATACCCCAACATGAAAGAAGGGGTATCTGTAAATTTTATATATTATACTCTAATGTTTTTAACTTCTCAAAGTAGCGCCTAACTGTGTTTCAAAATTATTGAGTAGTTTAGACATAATTTTATCAATTTGCACGTCGGTTAACGTTTTTGAATTGTCTTGTAAAATAAAGCTTAATGCATAAGATTTTTTACCTTCGGGTAAGTTTTTACCTTCATATACATCAAATAAATTAATTTCTTTTAATAGGCCTTTTTCAGTTTGTTTAGCAATTGTATAACACTGTTCAAATGTAATAGAACTGTCTACTAAAAGAGCTAAATCTCTTCTTACTTCTGGGAATTTTGGTATTTCGGCAAGTTTGATTTTGTTTGAAACGTATTTTTGAATCGCGTCCCAATTAAAGTCAGCAAAAAACACATGCTGTTTGATGTCAAAATGTTTTACTACTGTTTTCTTAATCATACCTAATTCAATAATGATTTCGGTACCAATAGCCAAACCAATACCTTCACTAAAAATATCGTGACTTACAGGAACTGTCTTTATTTTTTTATCTAAATTAAGTTTAGCTAAAACTGCCATAACCATTCCTTTAAATATAAAGAAATCACTTGCTTTTTGAGGTGCATTCCAGTTTTCAGCAGCTGTGTTTCCTGTCATAGAAAGGGTAAGGTGTTTTTTCTCTGTGTAATTACCTTCGATTTTATGATAGGTTTTTCCAAATTCAAATAGTTTTAAATCGGTATTTCTTCGATTAATATTATAAGACAATGCTTCTAATGCCGAAAACAATAACGATTGTCTTAGAACAGATAAATCACTACTCAATGGGTTTAACATAGCTACAGTTTCTTCTTCTTTTACTTGTTCAGATAAACCAATATAGTTAGAAGTAGTAAGCGAGTTTGCCATCATTTCATGAAAACCTAAACTGCATAATTGATTAGCAATGATGTTTTGTACTTTGAATTCTTCGGTACGTCCTGAATTTGAAACAGAAGCATTAATTTTATTAGGTATTTTAATGCTGTTGTAACCATACACCCTTAGAATTTCTTCAATAACATCTACTTCTCGTTGTACATCTACCCGATAAGAAGGAATACTTAAACCTAAACCTGCATCAGAAATACTATTTACTTTAATATCAAGAGAAGCTAATACTTTTTTTATGGTTTCTTTTTTAAGTTCTTCTCCAATTAATTTATATACTTTATCAAAGGTCAAGAATACTTTAAAATCTTCAATTTTCTTTGGATAAATATCAATAATGTCAGATGTAATTTCTCCACCAGCAACCTCTTGAATAAGTAGCGCTGCTCTTTTTAAGGCATATACTGTAATCTCGGGATCAATTCCTCTTTCAAATCTAAACGAAGCATCTGTACTTAATGTATGTCTTTTTGCAGATTTACGGATAGATACAGGATTAAAATACGCACTTTCAAGAAAAATAGCATTTGTAGTTTCAGAAACACCTGATTCTATACCACCGAAAACTCCTGCCATACACATTGGACCATTTTCATCACAAATCATTAAATCTTCTTCATGAAGTGAGCGTTCTATTCCATCGAGGGTGGTAAATTTAGTCCCCGCCGTCACCGTTTTAACGGTAATTTTATTGCCTTTTATTTTTGCTGCATCAAAAGCATGTAGAGGTTGTCCTAGCTCGTGTAATACGTAGTTAGTAACATCTACAATGTTGTTTTTTGGGGTTAACCCAATAGCTTTTAATCTATTTTGTAACCAAGTAGGTGAGGGTTTAACAGAAACACCAGAAATTGTAACACCAGCATAGCGAGGAGCTAATTTAGCATCGTCAACTCTAACATCAATTTTTAGGGTTCTTTTGTCAATTTTGAACTTACTTACCGAAGGTGTGATTAATTCTGTGTTGACATTAGTTTGACTTAATCCTGCTCTTAAATCACGGGCAACACCCATATGACTCATAGCATCTGCACGATTTGGCGTTAGGCCAATTTCAAATACTTCATCTACTTCTATATTGAATACTTTACTAGCAGGCGTGCCAGCTTGTAAATCATCAGCCAGAATCATAATGCCGTCATGACTTTCTCCAAGGCCTATTTCGTCTTCGGCACAAATCATTCCATGACTTTCTTGGCCTCTAATTTTACCTTTTTTAATTTCAAATGCGTTTCCTTCTTTATCAAACAATCTGGTTCCAATTGTTGCTACAGGTACTTTTTGCCCTGCTGCTACATTACTTGCGCCACAAACAATTTGTACGGGTGCGTTTCCGTCGCCTAAATCAACAGTTGTAATTTTTAATTTATCCGCGTCAGGG
>NZ_CALFIG010000275.1 GCF_937876455.1 uncultured Flavobacterium sp. | reverse complement strand
TGAAATAGTTTTTTTTTTTTTTTTTTTTTTTTTTAATTTTTAATTTTTTATTTTTAAAAAAAAGACAAGGTTACAATATCATTTCATTATAAGTTAAAATAGTTGGATACCCTTTTTCCTTAAAATAAACTGTTGGATTTTCTTTTGAAGCCACTAAAATAAAGTCGCCACCCCATGCGCCTAAACTTTTTATTACACCTTTAAAATCAGGAAATAAGCGTTCTTTTGCCGTAGGTAATTCTAAAATTGTACTTA
Source organism: uncultured Flavobacterium sp. (assembly GCF_937876455.1). Taxonomy (GTDB): domain Bacteria; phylum Bacteroidota; class Bacteroidia; order Flavobacteriales; family Flavobacteriaceae; genus Flavobacterium. The sequence continues at coordinate 1,874 of NZ_CALFIG010000275.1, read as the reverse complement.
ATAAAATTTCGTGTTTTTCAAGTAAATAACAAAAACGTTCAAATGAAATGTGTTGGGTAAGTTCTTCCGAAATAGTTGAAACAGCTTTTGTTTCATGTTCCAAAAAAGTCTGTTTATTTATGAAATTTTGAATAGCATGACGACTATTTTGTTTTCGGTTTAGGTAAACAAAAAAGATATTTTCAGTAAAATCAGGATGAAATACAATGGGTTTAACACGTGGTTGTTCTTCTACTAATTGATAAAGTAAGCTCATGTTATTTTGTGCACAAGCAATATCGTATCCGCTCCCGCCAAAACTTTCTCTTAATAAGGTAAAGGCATCAATTTGCAGCCATTGTGCAATATTATTTAACACGGTAGAGGAAGTTCCTAATCCCCAATTTCTTGGAAACGTAAGTTCTGTTTTAATTTCAAACCCGGTGCTTTTCAGAAAACTTGGATTTTGTTTGTAGGCATAGTGTAAAATTTCAACTAAGGTTTTTTTGATTGTATCTTCATCAAAATGTCTTTTTTCTATAATAGCGTCAAAAGTAAGATTTGTTTCAAACCAACAACTGCCGTCGGCATCATAACTTTTCCAAGAAATTACTTGTTTGTTTAATGGGGCAACATGCATAAATTGACCAAATTTTGTTGGTAAAGCTAAAGCTAAAGCACCATTTAATACAAGGTATTCACCAGTAAGTAAGAGTTTTCCGTTAGAATAGTAGGTTGGCATGTTTGTTGTTTTTTGTTAAAGTACCATTTGCAAGTAAAACTATTTTCTTAATTGTTCTAAGTAATCTACCACTAAATTATGAGAAACCGTTTGATCTGCAAAATAGGTCATAACTTTTTCTTTTTCTTCTTTCGTAGCTTGGTGTTGATTCAAAATGTTATTCAAATGCATTTTCATATGCCCTTGTTGAATACCCGACGTGGTTAATGAACGAAGTGCGGCAAAATTTTGAGCCAAACCTGCAACAGCAACAACTTGCATTAGTTCTTCGGCAGAAGGTTTGCCTAGCATTTCGAGTGCAAATTTCACTAAAGGATGTAGGCTAGTTAAACCTCCAACGGTACCTAATGCTAACGGTACATCTAACCAAAAAGTAAAAATGCCATTTTCTATTTTTGCATGAGACAAACTGCTGTATTTTCCACTTTTACTTGCATACGCATGAACCCCAGCTTCCACTGCTCTAAAATCATTTCCTGTTGCTAGTACTATAGCATCTATACCGTTCATAATGCCTTTGTTGTGAGTTACGGCTCTGTAAGGTTCTATTTCTGCAATTTTTACAGCAGTAACAAATTTTTCTGCAAATAATTCGGGCGATATATTTTTATCTTCATTCAATTCTGAAACAGGACAAGATACTTCGGCTCTTACAACACAATTTGGTACAAAATTACTCAAAATACTCATCACAATTAAAATGTCACTTTCCTCTGAAGAAAAAGAACTATATGCTGTGGCATTAGCTTTAAATGTTTTGGTAAATTGTTCTAAACAGGAATTAATAAAATTAGCTCCCATACTATCTTTTGTTTCAAAAGTTGCATGAATTTGATAGTAATTTTCTAGTTCAGCAGTTTTGTCAACCAAGGTAAGCGAAGTGATTCCGCCACCTCGTTTTTGCATATTTTTTGTTATTTCGGTTGTGTCTGAAAATAATTTTGGTTTTATAAAGTTAAAATAATCTTGCAATTTGCTTTTATCTCCTGTATAAATAAAATGTACTTGTCCAATTTTTTCAGTACCTAAAATTGTAGCTTTAAATCCGCCACGAGCATTCCAAAATTTCGCTGCTTTACTCGCCGCTGCCACAACTGAACTTTCCTCTATAGCCATTGGAATAGTATAATTTTTGCCATTAATGGTAAAATTA
>NZ_CALFIG010000274.1 GCF_937876455.1 uncultured Flavobacterium sp. | reverse complement strand
TCTAAGCAGAAAGTCCTCCACCCGTAAAAATAAAATCGTAGTGTTTCATATGTTTAAATTATATTTGTTAGCGGTACCATATGGTATCGCATTTTAATCATAGGTGTTTGCGTAAGCAAACAATTTTGTTTATAGCGATTTCATATATACATAATTATTTTTTTGTAAAAATAAGGTTTAAATTATTTAAGAAAAAATTAATGTTAATTACTTTAATTATTTTTTAAATTTGCATCAAATGAGAAAATATATAGCCATAGCATTAGTAAGCATATACGTGTTTTCAATGACCGAAGTACATCAGTTGTTGAAAATGCCTTTGCTGGTGGAACATTATTTAGCTCATAAAGATGCCGACAAAGAATTATCTTTGCTTTCATTTTTAGAAATGCATTATTTGAATGGTAGTCACATGGATGCAGATAGTAAACACGACATGCAATTACCTTTTAAGAATATGCAAGACAATCATCCTAATTTGATGGTTACACTCCCAAATGGCTACGTTTTTTTTGAAACACTACCGAGTATAAAAACAGATGGTTCTATTATCGTGAGTAAAAGTCAAGTTTTAGAATCAAATTATTTAAAATCTATCTGGCAACCGCCAAAAATTGCTTAACACGAATCAGACAAAATTGTCAAGTAGTATTAATTAGTTAAGCAAAAATTCTATGTTAAATAAAATTATTGAGTTTTCTGTAAAGAATAAACTCATCATTGCGTTGTTTACCTTCGCACTTATTGGATTTGGTATTTATAATGTTCAAAAATTGCCTATAGATGCCGTACCTGATATTACAAACAATCAAGTTCAAGTTATTACGATTGCCCCATCATTTGGCGCAACCGATATTGAACGATTAATTACTTTTCCGATAGAGCAAGTCAATACTAATATTCCTGGCTTAAAAGAAATTAGGAGTTTTTCTCGTTTTGGTCTTTCGTTAGTAACTATTGTCTTTGAAGATGATGTAGATGTTTATTGGGCAAGACAACAAGTGGCAGAACGATTGCAACAAGTACAAAATCAACTTCCTCAGGGCATGGGTACGCCAGAATTAGGTCCTGTTTCTACTGGTTTAGGAGAAATATATCAATATGTAGTTCGTGCCAAAGAAGGCTATGAAAAAAAATATGATGAAACAGCCTTACGCACTATTCAAGATTGGATAGTAAAAAGACAGCTTTTAGGTGTAAAAGGAGTAGCAGAAGTGAGTAGTTTTGGCGGAAAACTAAAACAACTAGAAATTAGTATTCAGCCAAATAAACTTCATGCTAATGGCATTACAATTACTGATGTTTTTAATGCACTAGAGAAGAACAACCAAAACACGGGGGGCGCCTATATTGAAAAAGAAGCCTCTGTTTTATTTATTCGAAGCGAAGGATTATTTACGTCTAAAGAAGATATTGAGAACACACCGATAGAAACACCGTCAAAAATACCTTTGTTAATTAAAGATGTTGCCGAAGTAAAAGACGGTTTTGCTACACGATATGGCGCCATGTGTTATGATGATAAAGGAGAAGTTTCTGGAGCCATTGTAATGATGCTAAAAGGGGCTAACAGTAGTGAAGTAATTAAAAATGTAAAGGAGCGGATTCAACAAATTCAAAAAACGCTGCCCGAAGGTGTTGTTGTTGAACCTTTTCTTGACCGCACTAAAATGGTAAATAATGCCATTGGAACGGTAGAAAAGAATTTACTTGAAGGTGCACTTATCGTTATTTTTGTTTTGGTTCTTTTTTTAGGAAATTTTAGAGCGGGTTTACTCGTAGCGTCGGTAATTCCGTTAGCGATGCTTTTTGCCATTATTATGATGAATATATTTGGCGTTAGCGGCAATCTGATGAGTTTAGGCGCGTTGGATTTTGGTCTTATTGTAGATGGAGCTGTAATTATTGTAGAAGCCGTTGTGCATCAAATATTTAGCCATCATAAAAAAGAAAAGGCTGCGGCATTAACGCAAGAAAATGTAGATAGTGAAGTAAAATCTTCCGCTAAAAAAATGATGAATAGCGCTGTTTTCGGTCAAATAATCATATTAATTGTGTATTTGCCTATTTTTTCTTTACAAGGTATAGAAGGAAAAATGTTTAAGCCCATGGCACAAACAGTTGCTTTTGCATTAATAGGGGCTTTTATTCTCTCATTAACCTATATTCCAATGATGAGTGCACTTGTCTTGAAAAATATAACCTACAACCCCAAGCATTTTTCAGAACGAATGATGACGTATTTAGAGCGAATGTATCAAACTAGATTAATACAGGCACTGCAAAATAAAAGAAAGATACTACTAATTACAGGCTTTACATTTATTACAGCACTTATTAGTATGAGTCAATTAGGAGGTGAATTTATTCCTGCATTAGAAGAAGGAGATTTTGCGGTAGATACACGCGTACTTACAGGCAGTAACATACCCACAACTATTGCTGCAACACAGAAAGCCGCTCATATCCTAAAAACCCAATTTCCTGAAGTTGAAAAAGTGGTAACGAAGATAGGAAGTGGAGAAGTACCCACAGATCCTATGCCTATGGAAGCAAGCGACATGATGGTTATTTTGAAGGATAAAAGTGAATGGACTTCAGCCAAAACGTTTAACGAACTATCAGCCAAAATGAGTGAAGCATTAAAAGCAGTTCCAGGAATTACAGCAGGTTTTCAGTACCCCGTACAAATGCGCTTCAATGAATTAATGACGGGAGCAAGACAAGATGTTGTTTGTAAACTATATGGTGAAGATTTAGATACATTAGCTAAATATGCCGCAAAAATTGGAAAAATTGTACAGACGGTTGAAGGAGCAAAAGATGTATATGTAGAACCAGTAGGAGGTATGCCTCAGGTCGTTATTACTTATAAACGCGCAGTTATTGCTCAGTACCACTTAAATGTAGAGGCTATTAATAAAGTAGTAAACGCTTCATTTGCAGGACAAAGTAGCGGGTTGCTTTTTGAAGGAGAACGCAGGTTTGATGTTGTTGTACGTTTACAATCAGATCAAAAACAAAATGTAGAAGACATTCAAAATGTATTGATTCCTACTTCTACAGGCATTCAAATACCACTACACGTTGTGGCAGATGTAAAGATAATCAATGGACCAAATCAAATTCAAAGAGAAGATACTAAAAGAAGAATAGTTGTAGGCTTTAACATTCACGAAAGAGATGTACAGTCTTTAGTTGAAGAGATGAAAACTAAGGTAGAACAAAAAATCAAATTTCCAGCGGGTTATTATATCACGTATGGAGGAAGCTTTGAAAATTTAAATGCGGCAAAAAATAGGTTAATGATAGCCGTACCAGTATCGTTGTTATTGATATTTTTAATGTTGTATTTTGCCTTCAAGTCTGTTAAACAAGCTTTACTTATTTATACGGCCATTCCATTATCTACTATTGGCGGCATATTGTTTTTAGTGGCAAGAGAGATGCCTTTTAGTATTAGTGCAGGCGTTGGTTTTATTGCGCTTTTTGGTGTGGCCGTTTTAAATGGGATTGTATTAATTGCAGAATTTAATGCACAAAAAAGAAGCGGACTAACTGATGTAAAAGAAATCGTTTTACATGGAACAAAAAAGCGATTAAGACCTATACTCATGACAGCTTTTGTAGCTTCATTGGGCTTTTTGCCTATGGCTGTTAGCAATGGCGCAGGAGCTGAAGTTCAAAGACCTCTTGCAACAGTAGTAATAGGTGGCTTATTAATTGCTACTTTTTTAACGTTATTCATTTTACCAATATTGTATATGCTTTTTGAAAAAAAATCAACCATAACACTTCCAAAAAACGGGATCACTACCTTAGTTTTATTATTTTGCTATATGGGTTCTGCCCAAACTAAAATTACACTTAAACAGGCTTTAGAACAAGGAATTGCTACTAACCTTACCATTAAAAATGAAAGCCAACGAGCCGAAGCAACTAAGGTTTTAATCAAGTCAGCTAATGAAATTCCTTCGTTAAATATTGTTGGAGAATATGGCCAATTGAATAGCGCTTACAACGATAATCGAATTGGAATTACCCAAAACATTAGTTTCCCATTTTTAAATGCAAAGAAAAAAAATTGGTTTCAAGCACAAAGTGAATTGGCCATACTCAATTACAAAGTTGCTGAAAATGAACTAAAAAGAAACATATCCCAAACGTATTATGATTTGATTTATGTTGTAGAACGAGAAAAAGTTTTACAACACACAGACTCTATTTATAAAGAGTTTTTAAGTAAAGCAAAACTTCGTTTAAAATTAGGCGAAACAAATCATTTGGAAAAAAATGGTGCCGAATTAGCGGTAGCTAAAATAGCAGCCGACAGGAAACGAAACCAAGAACAAATATTCGAATTGCAGCTTCAATTACAGTATTTGTTACAAACAAAAAATCTGTTTTTACCGGATTATTTTGATTTAAAAATAGCATCGGCAGATGTAACTGATTTTCTGTTAAAAAACAGTCAGCTTCAACGACTTGAAAAAGAAAAAATAGCAAATGAAGCCGCTATCAAAATTGAAAAAGCCTCTCTAATACCTGAAATTACTGCGGGATATTATAGTATGACAATGAAAGGGATGGGGGCAGATGAAGTGTTGTATTCAGGAAGTAACAGGTTTCAATCATTTCAGTTAAATCTTGGAATTCCAATTTTCACAGGGGCTAATAAAGCAAAAAGAGAAGCCTATAAAATACAGGGTGAAATTTTAGAAAATCAAATGGTTTTACAAAAAAAGGAACTTGAAAATAATTTGCAAATATTTGAAAATAAAAGACAAAATGATGAATTAATTTTAAAGAATTATGAAGATAACGTATTGCCAGGGTCAAAATCTATGATTATCACAGCAACTAATCAAATGCTAAAAGGCGAAATTAATTATATGGAATGGTCATGGATTATGAACCAAGCCTTAGAATCAAGACTGGATTATTTAGATAAGGTAAAATCCTATAATGATGGAATTATTCAAATATTATATCAAACTATAAATTAAATATAATGAAATCGCCATACACAAAAACGGTTGTATATAAATACCAATGAAAAAAGGCGATAATTATCCTTTAATAACAAATAAATATCTACATATGAAAAATATATATGCTTTATGGTTAGTTGTTTTTGTTTTTGGTTGTCAATCAAAAAGCGAAACAACAACAACAGAAAAAAAAGTTGATGAAAGCCAAATTACATTAACCGCAAACCAATTTAAAAATGCCAATTTGACTTTTGGAACCTTACAACAACAAGCAGTGAATACCCTCTTAAAAGTCAATGGAAAAATTACACTTTCTCCACAAGCTCTTGCTAGTGTGAGTATGCCGTTAGGAGGTTATATTAAGGAAATAAAAGTTATGCCGGGCATGTATGTCAATCAAGGGCAAATTTTAGCAGTTATTGAAGACCAATCCTATGTGCAGCTACAACAAGAATATTTAAATATGAAACAACAATTAGCTTTTTCATCTAAAGATTACCAACGTCAGAAAGAGTTAAATGCCTCACAAGCTAGTAGTGATAAAACGTATCAATTAGCCGAGAGTGAATATGCTAAGAATAAAATTACCGTAAAGGCGTTGTCTGAAAAATTGAAATTGATTGCTATTAATCCTATTACTTTAACTGAAAAAACAATTTCTAAATCAGTTTATATTAAAGCTCCAATTAGTGGAATGGTTACTAAAACAGGGGTAAATATTGGCAAATATGTAACGGCTACAGATGAACTTTTTCAGATAATGAACGCGAAAAGCATGTATGCTCAACTGCATATTTTTGATAAAGATGCAGCGTATTTATCTATTGGTCAAAAGGTAAAAATATATACGAATGCCCAGCCTGATGTTGTTTATACTTCTACAATTCAGTATGTAAATAAAAGTTTTGACAATTCAAACAATGCTATTGAGGTGTATGCAAAAATTGTTAATTCAACAGGTAAATTAATTCCAGGAAATTATGTAAATGCCCAAATTGAATTAAGTAATAACCATGCTTATGTGATAAATGAGGACGCAATTGTCACTTTTGAAAACAAAAACTATTTATTTGTGGTTCAAAACGATCAATCGTATAAGATGGAAGAAGTAAAAGTTGGTATTACATCGGCAGGAGTTACAGAAATTTTGAATTCAGAAGCCTTTTCAGATAAAAAAATAGTAACTAAAAATGCCTATACTTTATTAATGGTTCTCAAAAACAAGGAAGAATAATTGCTATATGTATCAAGCCTCAACAGTTGAAGTTTTATAAATATATCTTAAATTTTATTTAAACGAAATATAATTTCTTTACTTTGTATCATCAAAAAAGGAAGAAATGTATCAAGATTTAATTGCTTATTTAGAGCGTATTGACCCTGTTTTAGCAGCCCTTTATGCTACTACATTTACATGGTTAGTAACTGCTGCTGGCGCTTCATTTGTGTTCTTTTTTAAAAACATGAACCGAACTGTATTAGATGGTATGCTTGGTTTTACAGGTGGTGTTATGGTTGCGGCAAGTTATTGGAGTTTACTTTCGCCAGCGATAGAAATGAGCAAAGGAGAGGGATTTGTAAAAGTTATGCCAGCAGCAGTTGGATTTCTATTAGGCGCACTATTTTTATTTGCATTAGATAAAACATTACCCCATTTACATATTAATTTTAAAGAAACGGAAGGAATAAAATCTCCTTGGCAACGAACTACTTTATTAGTCTTAGCCATCACCTTACACAATATTCCAGAAGGTTTAGCAGTAGGTGTTTTGTTTGGCGGCGTGGCAGCAGGAATTCCAGAAGCTTCTATTGCAGGGGCGGTAACATTAGCTATAGGAATTGGGATTCAAAATTTTCCAGAAGGAATTGCGGTTTCTATGCCTTTACGAAGAATGGGAATGAGTAGAAGAAAAAGTTTTATGTACGGACAATCGTCTGCTTTGGTTGAGCCAATCGCAGGTGTATTAGGCGCTGTTGCAGTAACATTTTTTACACCTATATTGCCTTATGCTCTTGCATTTGCCGCAGGAGCCATGATATTTGTAGTGGTAGAAGAAGTAATACCCGAAACACAACAAGATAAGAACACAGATATAGCTACACTTGGCTTTATAGGAGGCTTTATCGTAATGATGAGTTTAGATGTTGCACTTGGGTAGTTTAAAAATATAATCCACCTCCAAGGGTTAAATAATTATAATTGGGAGAGGCTATTTTTAAATTTTCATATCCCATGGAAAAAAAATAATTTTTTTTATGATATTTTCCTCTAAATTCAAATGAATTTACGGGTTTACCATTGATTTTACTCCATTGCATAGCACTTGTAAAGCTCATATTTTTAAAGGCAAAAACAGCCGCATGTAGTCCATAAGAGAAACCTGCTTTATTCACGTCTGATGCTATATAACTTGAGCCAATTGCCCAGCCTAAATTAAATTTCTTAAAGCGTAAACGGTCATATGCAATAGAAAAATGATAAAGCTGTAAATTAGATAGGCTATTGGTAAATTGATTTTTTTCTACTAATACTCTATAATCGCCTTGTATATAAAAGAATTGAAAAGGATGCCATTTTGCTTTGAAATGATTTCCAAAAGAGGAGCTAGTGCTATACAAGAAGTGGTTTTCGAGGTCAAAACGCATGTTGTTTTTTGATTCAGAAACATCGTTTATTTTTACATAATCACCTGAAGTTCCATCAGCATATGGATAAGAAGAAAGATTATTGTATAAATGAGTTTCAGTTCTATAATCGCCAATAGTGGTATATAAGCCCGTATAAAAAAATAATTCTAAAAAAAAGCCACCAATTCCAAAATGAGTATTCGAATTTGATGCGGAACGTGAGGTGTTAGAGGAATTAGTCGTAGTACTAGTAGTGCTAGTTGAGGTATTATTTGATTTTAATTCGTTTTTCGACTTGTCAATTTTTTGAGCAAATAGCGCTGTTTGTAAAGAAAGTAAAACAACAATAGCGAGTATTTTATGCTTCATAAACTTAGTTTTCTTTTGTATTGGTCAAAAATTATGCCGACTACTTACAATCACAATTTTCACCGCATTTTTTTTTAGTATGTTTTTTTTTGAAAAAGAATTTTTTCAGCAAAAAGACGATGGCTAAAAGCAAGGTCACATACACTAAAATTTCTTGTATCATATAGTTAAAAAATTTAATTAGTAGTTACTTTATTTTAAAAGTTGATAAGCAATTAATGCCACTATGTAAGCAAATCCACTCATGCCTATTAATTGTGCTAAAGGCCATTTCCAAGAATTGGTTTCTTTTTTTACAATTGCTAATGTACTGATACATTGCATGGCAAAAGCATAAAATAAGAGTAAGGATATTCCTGTTGCAAAATTGAATATTTTTTCACCTGTTTCTGGGTTTATATCCGCTGCCATTTTATGTTTAATGGTAGCGTTGTCTTCGCCTTGACTACCCACGCTATAAATGGTAGCTAGTGTGCCTACAAAAACCTCTCTAGCGGCAAATGAACTCACAATTGCAACACCAATTTTCCAATCATACCCTAATGGTTTTATCACAGGTTCAATCGATTTCCCCATGTAGCCAATATAGGAATGTTCTAGCTTGTATTCGGCTACTCTGTCAGGAATTACGGAAGGATTAATAGGAATAGCGCTTGTATATACTTCCTGTTCAATAATCTCTTGTGCCTTGTCAAAGTTTTCGTTTGGTCCATGAGAACCTAAAAACCATAAAATAATGGATAAAGCTAAAATAATTTTTCCCGCTCCAGTTATAAAGGCTTTTGTTTTTTCTAATACGTTTATGGCAACGTTTTTAAACATAGGTATTTTATAACTAGGCATTTCTACTACAAAATAAGATTTACATTGTAATTTTAATACTTTATTTAATATATATGCCGAAAGTATAGCCATGATAAACGCTATAAAATACAAACTCATCAGTGTAAGTCCTTGTAAACTTAGACCAAAAACTCTTTTTTCAGGAATAATGAGTGCAATAAGTATGGCATAAACGGGTAACCTTGCAGAACACGTAATGAGCGGCGTAACTAATATTGTAACTAAGCGTTCTTTCCAGTTTTCGATATTTCTAGCGCCCATAATAGCAGGAATAGCACAGGCTGTACCAGAAATTAGTGGCACAATGCTTTTTCCTGACAAGCCGAATTTGCGCATAATTTTATCCATTAAAAATACCACACGACTCATGTAGCCACTTTCTTCTAATACAGATATGAATAAAAATAAAAATGCAATTTGAGGAATGAAAATAACAATGCCTCCAATTCCTGGAAAAATGCCATCAGACACTAGGTCTGTAAATTTCCCAGCAGGCAAGTTTTCTCTGGCATATGCGCTTAAATTGGCAAATGTATTATCTATAAATTCCATAGGTATGCTACTCCAATCAAAAATAGATTGGAAAATAAGCAACAGTATACCAAGAAAAATAACATAGCCAAAAACTTTATGGGTAAGCACACAGTCTAATTTGTTTTGAATATCTGTTGCTTTTGTTTTGTCAATTCTTTGACCAATTTTCAGGGTGTCATTAATGAATTGATATCTTTTTATGGTTTCTTTTTGTTGTAATTTTTTTAATTCGGCGTGTGTTTTTGTAAATGAACTTTGAATCGCATTTCGTTCCAAGTTTAAAAAATTTACATCTTGTGTAATGACTAACCAAAGTTTATAGAGTAATTGATTTGGAAATGCTTTTCTAAGTTTATCAAAATAGTCAGGATCTATAGAACTGGCGTGCAAACAAGGTTCGGTAGATAACGCTTTATAGTTTAAAATCAATACTTTTAAATAGTCAATACCGCTGTTTTTTCGAGAACTGACAAGCGCAATTTTTGTTTTCAAGGCACTTTCTAATGCAGGAATATCAAGTTCTATACCTTTTAATTTCATGCGGTCACTCATATTAATTACAAGTAACGTAGGTATTTCAAGGTCTTTAATTTGTGTAAAAAGCAGTAGGTTTCTTTTTAAATTTTCTACTTCAGTAATCACCACTGCAACATCAGGAAAGTCGATGTCGTTTTTATTTAAGAGCAATTCAATAACTACATTTTCATCAATAGAACTTGCATTTAAACTATACGTGCCGGGTAAGTCTATAATGTGTGCTTTGACGGTTTCATTTAACTTAGTAACCCCCATTTTTTTATCTACTGTAATTCCAGGGTAGTTTCCCACCTGCTGGTTTAACCCTGTGAGTTGGTTAAATACAGACGTTTTGCCCACATTTGGGTTACCTATAAGCGCAACTTTTATACTGTTTTTTCCCATTATCAGTGTCCTTCCGATTGAATATAAATAAAGGCTGCCGTGTTTTTTCGTATTGCAACTTTTGCATCGTTAATTGTAAAAAAAAGAGGATCACCTAACGGTGCAATTTGCACTAATTCAATAAAATTGCCAGGAAGACAGCCCATTTCAATTAATTTCAATGGAATTTCATTGATTTCAATGCCACTTATTTCTGCTCGTTCTCCTTTTTGTAATTGACTTGCGTTGTGTTTTTCCAAAGCCTTATTTAGATTGAATTAAAATACAAAGGTACACAATTGTAGCTATAAAAACCTAACAAATATCATCTTTTTACTTGTGTATTAAATTTGTACATTCGCAATAAATAGATTTAAACAAATACCAATGCGTACATTAGTTATAGGTGACATACATGGAGGATACCGAGCTCTTTTACAGGTGCTAGAACGCGCAAATGTTACTGCAACAGACCAACTGATTTTTTTAGGCGATTATGTAGATGGATGGAGCGAATCGCCTCAAGTAATTGATTGTTTAATGGAATTATACCAAAGACAATCTTGTGTTTTTTTGAGAGGAAACCACGATGAGTTGTTGTTAGACTATTTAGAAGGAAATTTTGAAAATATCGATCAAAATCTTTGGTACAAACACGGCGGAAAGGCTACAGTAGATGCTTATGCGGTGGTATCGGAAGAAAAAAAATTGTTGCACATTGCTTTTTTAAAACAGTTGCAAAATTATTATCTCGACGAAAAAAACAGACTGTATGTTCATGCTGGGTTTACTAATTTACATGGTGTGGAGTTTGAATATTTTCCTAAGCTGTTTTATTGGGATAGAACCTTATGGGAAACGGCTTTGGCTTTAGATGAAAAAATAGCGAAAACAGATTTGTTATACCCAAATCGGTTAAAAATTTACCCTGAAATAGTTATAGGACACACGCCTACCACTCGAATTAATCAAATGCAGCCTGTTCAAAAAGCTTGTGTTTGGAACATCGATACGGGTGCGGCATTTAAAGGAAAACTCACGCTTATGGATATCGACACGAAAGTATTTTGGCAAAGTGATTTGTTGCCCGATTTATATCCCGATGAAAAAGGACGAAATTAATTGCTTTTTTTTATGTCATCTTATTACAATTTATACCTTTGTCTCAAATTTTTATAGTAAGTAAAATCCATTCAAAATGAGTGTAATAGAAAGAAAACTAAAAGACCGTAGTGGTTCAGTTTGCGAAATTAGTGGTACGGAACATGACTTAGTGGTTTATGTATTGCCACCAACGAATGAAAGAACAGTTGAAAACAGTGTATTAATTGCAAAACACTTAAAAGACCAAATTGAAAACCCAGAAACCATGAATGAAAACGACTGGAGAGGGTTGTCAGAAAGCATGTGGAACGAACATTTACCAGTGCAAATTTTATCTTGGCGCATGCTAGCCCGTTTAAAAAACAACGATTTGCTAGACATGATGTACCTAGACGAAGAAGCCTTAGAATGGGCAAAAGCAACAGGTGAAGGTGCCGAAGAAGACGAAAACAAAATTATACATAAAGATAGTAACGGTGCTGTTTTACAAGATGGCGACTCTGTTGTGCTGATAAAAGATTTAGATGTTAAAGGAGCTACTTTTACTGCAAAGCGTGGAGCTGCCGTACACAACATTAAATTGGTTTGGGACGATGCAAACCTTATTGAAGGAAGAGTAGAAAACCAAAATATTTACATTTTGACGCAATACGTGAAGAAAACGAAGTAACCTTTTTTCTCTTTTGTCAAGCTGAACTCGTTTCAGCTTCTCACTTATAGATTCTGAAACGACCCCGAAGCTTCGTGATAGAATGACAAAATGATAAGTTACAAATCCTGCAAAATTTTGCAGGATTTTGTTGTTGTAAAGAATATTTAGTAAATTTGAAAAACTAAAAAACGAAACAAACTTTTGCATAGCCACCAAAATACGGGTGTATATGGGAAGTTTTATATTGCACATATATACAAGTTGTGCGTCATAATAACTAAAAATTAAAACGAAAAATCAAAATGTACGAATTTTTCTATTCTTTACTTCTGATATTAGTGACTCTTTTTATTTTTGGATTTCCAATTTTGCTCTCTTATTGGCTTTACAAAATTTTCAAAAAAAAAGATGTTAATCCAAAATGGAGAATTTTCGCTTTCTTTCCAATTTTTGTAATTGGATATTTTGTTTACAATGCTTTTTATCCTGTGTCAGAATTTTATGAAGCCGATTTTAAAGAAGTTACAGGAATAGAATTACCTCAAGAATCTGAATTTGAATATAAAACTTCAAGTTATCCAGATCAACACGGAGATTATACTTCAGTTTCAATAATTGAAATCGAAACAGGCTTTTATAAAGATTTGCAAACTAAACTTATAGAAAATGGACTTTATGAAAATGGAAATAGAATAGGTTGCCCCGAATTGGAAAATGCTGAACGAGAAATGAATGGCTTGAAAATCGAGCGGGAATTTTCTAAAGAACTAGATGATAGATTTTATTATGTAGCATTCTTATCAGACAAATCATCAATTTTAGTTCAACGTTCAAGTCATTAGAAAAATTACAAACACACAACAGCCGTTTCGCAAGATTGCGAATTTTGAAATAAATTCACGTTTACATTTCGCAATAAATTTTAACCCCGATAGCGCGGAATTGCATTCCGTGCTCACAAATTAAAATAAAAAACCCCTGCAATTGCAGGGGTTTTTCTATATCTTAAAAAGTAACTAATCACTAATTACTTTTCACTAATCACTTAATTTTATAAATCAAACTTAATACCTTGCGCTAATGGCAATTGATCCGAATAGTTTACGGTGTTGGTTTGTCGTCTCATGTACACTTTCCATGCATCAGAACCCGATTCTCTTCCGCCGCCTGTTTCTTTCTCACCACCAAAAGCACCACCTATTTCTGCACCAGACGTTCCAATGTTTACGTTAGCTATTCCACAGTCAGAACCCGCAAAAGATAAAAACTTCTCTGCTTCTTTGATGCTGTTTGTCATAATAGCTGAAGATAGACCTTGCGCTACACCATTTTGTTTTTCGATAGCGTTTTCCACTTCACCTTCATATTTCATTAAGTACAAAATAGGAGCAAACGTTTCGTGTTGTACAATTTCAAAATGATTTTCAGCTTCAATGATAGCCGGTTTTACATAACATCCAGATTCGTATCCTTCACCTGATAAAACGCCACCTTCAACTAATACGTTTCCGCCTTCAGCTTTAGCTTTTTCAATAGCGGCTAAATACGTGTTTACCGCATCCGTATCAATAAGCGGTCCAATATGGTTTTTTTGATCCAATGGATTTCCAATCGTTAATTGTCTGTAAGCGCCCACAATGGCATCTCTTACTTTATCGTATACACTTTCGTGAATGATTAATCGTCTTGTAGAAGTACAACGTTGCCCGGCTGTACCAACAGCTCCAAAAACGGCTCCAGGAACAACTACTTTTAAATCGGCAGTAGGTGTAATAATGATTGCATTGTTTCCACCTAATTCCAATAAAGATTTTCCAAAACGTTGTGCCACAGTAGTACCCACAATTCTTCCCATTCTGGTAGAACCCGTTGCAGAAATTAACGGAATTCTTACGTCTGTAGTCATCATTTCACCTACTTTGTAATCGCCGTTAATGATACAAGAAATTCCTTCTGGTAAATCATTTGCTTTTAAGATAGCGGCAATAATATTTTGACATGCGATAGAACATAAAGGTGCTTTTTCTGAAGCTTTCCATACACAAACGTCTCCACAAATCCATGCTAAAGCGGTATTCCAAGACCACACGGCTACTGGAAAATTAAAAGCAGAAATGATACCCACTACACCTATAGGATGCCATTGTTCTCTCATCACGTGCCCTGGACGTTCAGATGGAATGGTTTGCCCGTTTAATTGTCGGGATAAACCAACGGCGAAATCGCAAATGTCAATCATTTCTTGTACTTCCCCGTACCCTTCTTGTAACGATTTTCCCATTTCATAGGAAACTAATTTTCCAAGAGGTTCTTTTAATTCTCTTAATTTATTTCCAAATTGTCTAACAATTTCACCACGTTGAGGTGCTGGCATAGCACGAAACGATTTGAAAGCGGCTGTAGCACTTTGCATTACTTTTTCGTAATCTGCTGCAGTGGTTGTTTTAACTTTTCCAATTAATTGTCCATCAACCGGCGAGTAACTTTCAATGATTTCTCCAGATGAAAAACAGTTAGAACCCGTTGAGGTTCCGTCATTAATTTCTTTTATTCCAAGTGCTTGTAAGGCTTCAAGCATTCCAAATTGTGAGGCTATTGTTGACATTGTAACTTTTTTTTAAAATTTTGTTATAATTATGCAAATATACTAAATAGTATTCAGAATAAAGAGTTAGTTATTTTATAAATTTTGGATTGCTTTCCATGACGGTGCCGCATTTGTTACACGTTCGTTTTTCTTCTGATGAATAGAAATCTTGAAAGTGTGTTAGGAAATCGGTTTCGATATTTTGCAATTCAAAATACACTTCATGAAGTTTGTGATTACACGTGTCGCAAAACCAAAGTAACCCATCATGAAAACCTTTTCCCGCTCGTTTTCTTTCGATAACAAGGCCTATGGAATCAGCACTTCTTGAAGGCGAGTGGGGGATTTTTGCAGGATGTAAATACATGTCGCCTGGTCCAAGTTCCATGGCTTTTTTTTTATCATTTTCTTGAATGTAAACGGTAATATTGCCTTCTAATTGATAAAACAATTCTTCCGTTTCATTGTAATGGTAGTCTTTTCTGGCATTGGGTCCTGCAACAAGCATTACAATATAATCTTCAGATTCTATATACAAATTTTTGTTTGCTACTGGAGGTTTAAGCAAATGCCTGTTTGACGTTAACCATTCGTTCAAATTAAAGGGTTTAGCGGTAGCCATATGTAATGATTTTGACTATAAAGATAAAAAAAATTCCCGATTTCTCGGGAATTAACTGTTAAGGTTTTATTTCTTTTATTAAGTAAATATAAGAAGGAAAATGGTCTGAAAACCCGGGTTCAATGGAAGAATTTCTTAAGGCATACCCTTTATACTGACCTGTTTGTTGTATCATAAACGGTTTGTTGAAAACGCCCATTTTCCAATAGCGCCATGAGCTGTAGTCTTTTCTTAAAAGCGGTTCAGAAATAATGATTTGGTCAAAAAAGTCCCAAGCATCTCTGTGCGCAAGTGTTCCAATTCCTTTGTTCATCATTTTTTCGGCAGGATTGTAAAGGCCTAAGGGTTTAACTTCTTTTTCATCTCCTTTTGCCCCAAGTACCTCTTTGATACTTTTGTTAAAAGGTCCGTCGTTTAAATCGCCCATGGTAAAAATTTTAGCATTTGGATTGATAGCCTGCAAGGAATCTATAATTTTTTTATTTAAAGCAGCAGCAGCTTCACGTAATGGGCTACTTCTTTTTTCACCACCTCTTCTTGACGGCCAGTGATTTACAATAAAATGCATTTCTTCACCATCTAATAAACCGGTCATTAAAATTTGGTCGCGCGTGTAAATTCTTTTAGTTGTGGCGTCCACAATATTGTCGTCTGTGTCGTCAATTTTTTCTTTGTCTTTGTCTTTTGCTTTTTTGTCTGTATTGTCTTCCGTAATAATTAAAGGGAAGTTTTTAAAACTTGTGGGTGTAAAATGTTTCTTTTGGTAGAGAAAACCACAATCAATACCTCTCATGTCTGGTGAATCAAAATGAATTACACCATAATTTTTATCTGCAATTTGTGGGTTTTTAACCAAGTCTTCTAATACCGTTCTGTTTTCAATTTCTGCTACACCAATTACAACTGGCGAATTGGTAGGGTTTTCACCGGTTCCAATTTGTGAAATGACACGAGCCATATTGTTTAATTTTTTAAGGTAATTTTCTTTGGTGTAAATAAAATCTTCGTCGTTTTTATACGGATCGTTTATAGTGTCAAATAAGTTTTCTAAATTATAAAATGCAACGGTATTGATTGCAAATTTTTTTTCTTGTGCTTGCCCAATTGACAGACAAATTAAGCAACTAAAAAGAATAAAAAAAGATTTAATTTTCATGGTTTAAAGGTATTGTTTTTTTTAAATAGTATAGTATTTTATGCTTGTAAAAGGTTTGCGCTGAACGTTTTGGTGTTAAAAATTCTAGATTTATTCTAATTTTTAGTTTTTTTTAACAAATTCAGTTTCAAAGGTAAATAATTATATTAAATTATTGTACATTTGTTCGCATTTAGTTTTTCTAAACTAAGTGCAAGTTATAGTATTAATTTATAGTTAAGTATGAAAAAACTTGCATTAAGTCTCTTATTTTTATTTCAAGCTGTTTTAGTAATAGCTCAAAATCATTCAACTGTTAAAGGTAAAATAGTTGATTCTAAAACGCAAAATCCGCTTGGTGGCGTAAAAGTAATGGTTCAGTTAACCGAACAATCTGTTGCTACAAATAATTTAGGTGAATTTCTTATTAAAGAAGTACCAGTAGGACAACAAATTTTAGTGGTTTCTCAAAATGGATACATTGCACAAAATTATCCTATTGAAGTTGCAGAAAAGCAAATTTTAGATTTAGGACTGATTTTACTCGAAGAAGATATTACTTCTGAGCAGCAATTGAGTTTAATTACAATTACAGAAAACGATTTAGGGGATGATAATAGCGGTTCTGAAAGTACTGCTGGTTTATTACAATCTTCAAGAGATGCTTTTCAACAAGCTGCGGCTTTCAACTGGGGACAAGCTCGTTTTAGAATGAGAGGATTGGACAACTCGTATGGAACTACCATGATTAATGGAGTTGTAATGAATAAAATATATGATGGCAGACCACAGTGGAGTAACTGGGGTGGGTTAAATGATGCTACACGTAATCAAGAATTTACATTAGGTTCTTCTCCTTCAGATTATACTTTTGGAGGTATTTTAGGAACACAAGAAATTAATACTAGAGCTTCTTTGTATAGAAAAGGAAATCGAATTTCTTTTTCGGGAACAAATACAAATTATTCTTGGAGAACAATGGCTACTGCCAATTCAGGATTAATGAAAAATGGTTGGGCTTATAGCATTTCTGCTTCAAGAAGATGGGCAAAAGAAGGGTTTTTTGAAGGAACAGATTATGCTGCAAATTCCTTTTTTGCAAGTATAGAGAAAAGATTTAATGATAAACATAGTTTAAATTTCACAAGTATTTATGCTCAAAATAGCAGAGGAAAATCATCTCCAAATACAACAGAAGTAAACAACATTAAAGGATTCAAATACAATTCGTATTGGGGTTGGCAAAATGGGAAAAAACGAAATTCAAGAGATAAAGACATTGAAGAGCCAATTTTAATGTTAACGCATTATTGGAAATTTTCTGATAAAACAAATTTAACTACAAATGTGGCTTATCAGTTTGGTTCAGTAGGAAATACAAGAATTGACTACCAATTAGCTAATAATCCAGATCCTACTTATTATAAAAGATTACCAAGTTATTATTTAAACTTAGGCGATCAAGCAAATGCAAATTTAGCATTGCAAAATTTTATGGCAGACGGGCAATTAGATTGGAATGCAATGTATATTGCTAATCAAAACTCTGTTTATTCAGGTAGAAGTTCTTATGCTTTATATGAAGATAGAACAGATGATAAACAATTAACAGCTAATTCATTCCTTTTCTCTGATTTATCAGATAATATTAAATTGAATGCAGGGGTGAGTTTTAAAAAATTAAAATCGCATAACTTCCAAAACCTGCTTGATTTATTAGGAGGTCAATACTTTTCAGATGTAGATCCTTTTTATACAGGTGATGCTACACAATCGGACTTAAATAATCCAAATAGACAAGTTGTAGTTGGCGATACATATGGCTATAATTATAATTTAAACGCAAATGTAATTGATGCTTTTACACAGTTTAAATTTTCGTATAAGAAAGTTGACTTTTATTTAGCGCAATCTTTTTCAAGAAGCGAATACCAAAGAGAAGGATTATATAAAAATGGAATTTATGCCAACAATTCTTTCGGAAAAAGCACAAAAAAGACGTATGAAAACTTTGGCTTTAAAGGTGGTTTAACGTATAAAATTACAGGTCAACATTTAATAGACTTTAATGGAGCTTATATGACAAAAGCACCAGGAATGAGAAACGTGTTTTCTAATGCAAGAATTAACAATAACATCACAGATAATCTAACGAGTGAGTCTGTTGCAAGTGTTGACGCATCTTATATCATTAGAACTCCAAAATTCAAAAGCAGAATTACAGGGTATTTTTCTAAAATTCAAAATGCAGCAGATTTAGCCTTTTTCTATGGGGAAGGTTTATTTGATGAAGCATCTGTAGGGGCAGGAAATGAAGATTCATTTGTAAGTGAAATAGTTACAGGAATTGACAAAAGAAACATAGGTGTAGAACTAGGAATGGAATATCAAATTACTTCTACCGTTAAAGCTACATTAGCAGCAACGTATGGAGAGTACATTTATGCTAATAATCCTAATTTAAAAGTAAATGATGATGCACAAGCATCGTTAACGAATACAAATCCGGTAACAGATTTTGGGCAAGCTTATTTAAAAGGTTATAGAGTGGGTGGTTTGCCACAACAAGCTGCTTCATTTGGATTAGAATATAGAGACCCTAATTTCTGGTGGATTGGCGCTAATATTAACTACATAGGTGGAAATTACATTGATATTTCAAATATATTACGTACACAAAACTTTGTAGTAAATCCTGCAGATGGTTTAGGTTATCCAGGAGCAACACCTGATGTAGTTAGAAATACATTAAAACAAGAGAAATTTAACTCATTTAATTTATTAAACCTTACAGGTGGAAAATCTTGGAAAATTGATAATACAACTGTTGGTTTCTTTGCCTCTATAAATAATGTATTAGACACTATTTACAAAACAGGTGGTTTTGAGCAATCAAGAAAAGCAACCTTCCCAGATTATCAAGCAGATTATGCAAACGGTACACCATCATTCGGACCTAAATATTTTTATGGCTACGGAAGAACGTACTTCTTAAATGTATATGTTAATTTTTAATATAAGTCACAATGAAAAATATAACTAAAAGACTAACACTATTTGTTTTTGCAGCTATAACTTTAGTCGCATGTACAAAGGAAGAGGATGTAGCTATTGCACCTTTTAAAGCATTGATTTTTTCTCAAAATTTTGAAACACATCCTTATGGAAGTGGCGCAACCGAAATTCCAATTAGTTTCACAGGATGGGGTAATTACAACACGTCAAGTACTAGAACTTGGAGCTGTAAAATGTTTAGCAACAATCGTTATGCAGAATTTTCTTCGTATTATTCTGCTGCAGGAACAACCGATAACACATGGTTAATTTCAGCACCTTTGGATTTTACAACAACTTCTAACGAATCTTTACTGTTTTCAACTAAGTCTAGATATTCTAATGGCGCTC
Source organism: uncultured Flavobacterium sp. (assembly GCF_937876455.1). Classification (GTDB taxonomy): domain Bacteria; phylum Bacteroidota; class Bacteroidia; order Flavobacteriales; family Flavobacteriaceae; genus Flavobacterium. The sequence continues at coordinate 26,102 of NZ_CALFIG010000274.1, read as the reverse complement.
AATTAAAAGTATACATATCTACAAATTATGATGGCACGCAAGCTGGTTTAGCAACTGCAACATGGACGCAATTAAATGCTGCAATGCCAACAGTAGATGATGTCTCTACATCTAGTGGAGTACTAAACTTAAGTGCTTTTGAAGGTACAAATGTTAGAATAGCATTTAAATATGAAGGAAGTAAGTTGACAAATAAAACGACAACATTCCAAATAGACGATATTAAATTATATGAAAATTAATCAGTTATTATGAAGAACTTAAAAATAGTATTCAGTACCCTATTATTTGTCACTTTATTTAGTTGTGTAAATAGTGATGATTATAATGCTCCAGATTTATCAGGAGATTGTAGCATATTAACGGCTACTAAAACAGTACAAGAAGTTAAAGCGACAGCTACAACTACGGCGCAACAATATGTAAATGATGACATCATTGAGGCATATGTTACTTCAAGTGACGAAGGAGGAAACTTCTATAAATCAATTTCTATGGTTTCTGTAGACGGTGTACAAGGTTTCTCTATGCCTGTAGATGATTATAATTTGTATACTAAATACGAACCAGGAAGAAAAGTATACATCAAGTTAAAAAATAAATACTTTGCAAATACTACAAATACCGCTTCTTTTGATATTGGAAACTTATACAATTCAACTCAAATTGGAAGATTATCAGGCGTTGAATATGAAGAGGTTATTAAACGTGGATGTGCTAAAGTTGACGAATCAGTTATTTTAAATAGTTTATCAATTACTGCAGCAAAAAACAATGCAAATATTAATAAATTAATTGAATTAGATGCGGTTCAGTTTGCAGACGAATCTTTAGGAAAAACCTATTATGATGCTACGTTAAACAGTTTAGGTGGCGCAACAAATCATATTGTTAAAGATGCTGCAGGAAATTCAATAATCGTAAGAATTAGTGAGTTTGCCAATTTTGCGGCTAAGCCAGTAGCTTCGGGTAATGGTAAAATTAGAGGGGTATTAACAAAATATGGCTCTGATTATCAATTCATGGTTCGAACAGAACACGATATTCAGTTAACTTCTCCTAGAGTTGTACCTTTATTTGAAGAAACATTTACCTCTAATTTTCCTAACTGGACAAAATACAGTGTAACAGGAGCTCAAGTATGGACATTAGACACTACCTATGGTAATCCAGGGTCTTGTGCAAAAATGTCGGGTTATTCGGGTGGAAACCTTGCTAATGAAGATTGGTTAATATCTCCAGCAATTAGTTTAGCAAATATTTCAAACGCTACATTAACTTTTGATACGGCAACTAAATTTGCAGGTAATGCGTTACAAATTTATATTTCAACAAATTATAACGGAACAGCAAATCCTAATACTGCAACATGGACACAAGTAAACGGAACATTGTCGCCAAGTACAGGTAACTATGTTTGGACGGCTTCTGGACCAATAAATATTTCTTCTTTCGCAGGGAATACTATTTATGTTGCATTTAAATATACATCTACAACAACTGCAGCTGCAACCTGGGAAGTAGATAATGTTAAAATTATTGGGCAATAATTTGTAAAATAAGATCATAAAAAAAGCCACTTTTAAGTGGCTTTTTTTATTTAGTTACCTTAAAAGTGTAATTTAATTCGTGTTCTGTTTTTGCAGACAGAATTTGTTTTCCAATACTTATGCCTTCTTCAAATACAGGATTTTGAAATCCTAATTCTTGAGCTTTATCTGTATAATAAACTCTTTTAGTAACGCTGTTAATGCCTGAAGCATTGTATGTTTCATTCCATTTGTTAGACTGATCTTGTCGAAGTCTTTTGTCAATAATTGTTTCTATAATTCCAATACAATCCAGTTGATGAATTAAATTGATAGGCGCATCTGGATTTGGAATGGTTTTATGCCGTAATTGATACAACGGATTTCTGTCTTCTCCTATTAATCCACCAAAACGAATAACGGTAGTTTTAAAATGTGGATTCGATTGTAAAAGTGTTTCGGCAATAGCTAATTGTTTCCCGCTTTCCGTATCTGGATTTGGTGTCGTTTCTTTAGTGATTTCTACAATCGGAAAACTGTCTCCATAAACCGAAGTCGAGCTCACAAAAAGAACTTTTTGAATTCCTGATTTTTCGATAAATGGAATTAATGTTTTTACTTTATTTACAAACGACATTTCCTCTGAAGTCGAGTTGACTTTTCTCAATCCTGGTGGAATAGTAATAATCAAAACATCGGTTTCGTTTAGAAAATTTTCTATTTTTCCACTAACTTCATCTGTTCCTAATTGAATTTGAAAAGGTAAAATTCCGGCATTTTTCAACGCCTCTAATTTGCTTTTAGAAGTCGTGGAGCCTTTTACTTCATAACCTTTTGAAAGCAATGATTTCGCTAAAGGTAAACCGAGCCAACCGCAACCGAGTATCGAAATTGTTTTCATTTAGGCTTCTTTTTTGACTAATACATACTGTTCATTTTCTATTTCCATATAGCCATAATCATAAACGAAATAATAGGTATTGCCTGTTTTTGTTTTTAATATTGAAGTAAATAATTCAAAATCAAACCCTTTACTGCTCATTTTATTTCGAGTTGTTTTAGTTTTACCTTCTGGATTTAAATCACAAAGAATACGATAGTTTTTGCGTAACGAGTTATTGATATTACGCATCAGATTGTTCTGATCTTTGTTCATTTTATTGTTGTACGCATTTCTACAACCATCAGAACAAAACTTTTTATCTTCTCGGCCTATGATTTTATCGCCACATTCTAAACAGGTTTTTGACATAATTGTTTTTTTCAAACATACAAAATTTCCGTTTACAAACGCTTACAAATAGTTACAACCGAAAGTAAATAACTAACTACCGAATAACCTTTTTTTCTTGCCACATCTTTGCACTGTCGAAATGAAACAATGATTAGTCGCAGTTTTCAGTCACAGTTTTCAGAAAATTAACAAAATGGATTTCAAAAAATTAGTAGCTTATCAAAAAGCTTTTTCTTTAGCTATGGAAATTAAGAAAGTATCTGATTCATTTCCAAAAGAAGAAAATACGCATTAACGGATCAAGTTAGAAGGTCATCTAGAAGTGTATGTGCAAATATTGCGGAGGCTTATAGAAAGAGAAGATATATAAATCATTTTATAAGTAAGCTTACTGATTCGGACGGTGAAAATTCTGAAACTTCAGTTTGGTTAGATTTCGCTTTAGAATGTAATTATTTATCAAAGGAACAATATAATGATATGGTAAATAAGTCAGAAGAAATAGGTAAAATAATTAATTATATGATATTGAATCCATCAAGATTCGGTTGTAAAACCTAAAATTAATTAGCCGTGACTGAAAACTGCGACTGCAACTAAAAAAGGAACATAATTATTAACATTTAAATATTTACACGCCATGAAAAACAGAGTACAATTAATCGGACACGTAGGACAAGAACCAGAAGTTAAAACAATTAACAACAAGAAAGTAGCAACGCTTACTATTGCTACAAATGATTTTTATTACAACGAAAAAGGAGACAAAGTAGAACAAACCGAATGGCATCGAGTAACGGCTTGGGGTAAAACAGCAGAGATCATTGAAAAATATGTTACTAAAGGGAAAGAAATTGCTGTAGAAGGGAAATTAACCCACAGAAGTTATGACGATAAAGATGGAAACAAACGCTATGTAACTGAAATTCTTGTAAACGAATTGTTGTTGTTAGGGAAGTAATTCTTTAAAATTTGGTTCTATAAACCACTGAGCAATCAGTGGTTTATTTATTTAATTCGGTTTGTAAAATCTCTATAAATAACCCCATATGGTATCCATCAACCAGTCCATGATGCGCCATAACCGCTACTGACATTGTTTTTTTACCTTGATCGTCTATTAATTTTCCCCATGAAACTTTTGGACAACTATCTGGTAACGTATAACTTCTAGAATGGGTTAGACCTGTAAAGTTAATCCAAGGAATAGCTGAAAAATGAATAATATTAGCAGGAAATTCTCTTGTAAAAAGCCCAGGTGTTACTTGAATGCGTTCAATTTCAGTTTGTACAATTTTACTAAATTCATGAATATCGTAGTTAAACTTCATAAAGGAAAAGCCAAACGTTTTATCTTCACGCATAATCGTGGAAGAAGCATCTATTTCGCCATAAAGTACCACTTCGTTTTCTTCTATTCGATACCTGAAATTTTCCACTTGATTAACCGCAGCAATCGTTTTATGTAAATAATAAACAAAAAACGGAATTTGCATGGCTTTCGCTTTTTCATAAGCAATAGTCATATCAATTGGTGTGGTAATTCCAAAAAAAGGTTCTTCGAAAGTAGAGAAAAACTCAAAATGTTCTTTTCGGTTCCAAGTAGCTAAATTTATTTTTTGCTTCATTATAAGAAAGATAAAATGTCAGTTATTTGGGTAACCGATTTAAAGTTGTTATGCTGAATTTCAAAATCTATTTTTTCATATTCCCAAGTCGTGTGATACGGAATATGAATGGCATGTCCGCCAATATTCAAAACGGGCAAAACATCGGATTTTAACGAATTTCCAATCATTAAAAAATCATTCGCTTTGCAATCTAATCGACCTAGCATTTTTTCATAATCCAATTCGGTTTTATCGCTCATCACTTCAATATGATGAAAATAAGCACCGATTCCAGAATCGTGAAGTTTACGATGTTGGTCTTTTAAATCGCCTTTTGTAGCGACAACTAATTTATATTTTCCTTGCAATTGTTCTAAAACAGAAGTGATATTTGGGAGTAATTCTACTGGTTTTTGCAGTAAATCTTTACCAATTACTAAAATTTGCTCAATGCCTTTGCCCGCAATTTGATGATGAGTCAATTCCAAAGCGGTTTCAACCATCGATAATGTAAACGCTTTAATACCAAAACCATACAACGGCAAATTATTGACTTGATGGTTCAAAATCAATCTTAAAATTTCTTGATGTGACGCATAATCTTGAAACAACACACAAAAGCGTTCTTGCGCCTCATCAAAATAAGGTTCGTTGTGCCAAAGGGTGTCGTCTGCATCGAATGCAATTACTTTTGGGTTCATATTAAGATATCATCGCACCATTAATTACGCCTTCTGAACCTGTGCTGAGCGAAGTCGAAGTATCTGGATTCACGAAAACCAATTTTCCTTCCGCGTTATTGGTTAATAATAACATACCTTCGCTTTCCACACCACGTAAAGCTCTTGGTGCTAAGTTGACTAAAACGGTTACGCGTTTCCCAACTACTTCTTCAGGAGTAAAATGCTCTGCTATACCAGAAACGATGGTTCTAACATCAATTCCAGTATCAACTTTCAACACCAACAATTTGTTGGCTTTCGGCATTTTTTCGGCTTCGATGATGGTTCCAATTCGTAAATCGACTTTGGCAAAATCTTCGAAGGTGATAATATCTTTTTGAGGTTCCATTACTTGTACTGAGTTTGTCGAAGCATTTGCGGTTTTAGTTGCTTCTAATTTGTCTAGTTGTTTTTGGATTTCTGCATCTTCAATTTGGGCAAACAAGATTTTGGGATGACCAATTTGATGTCCGGGTTTTGTCAAATTCCAATTTTCAAATTCCAAATTCCAATTATTGACTTTAATATCTAAAATGTAGCACAATTTTTCAGCAGTAAACGGTAAAAACGGTTCTGAAAGTATGGCTAAAGCAGATGCAATTTGCAATGCTACATACATTTGAGTTTGTACTCTTGCCGGATTTTCTTTCACCATTTTCCAAGGTTCTTCGTCGGCTAAATATTTATTACCTAAACGAGCTACGTTCATTAATTCGCCTAACGCTTCTCTAAATCGGTAACGTTCAATTGAACTTGAAATCACTGCTGGATACGCTTTTAACTCGGCTAAAGTTTGCTCGTCAACTTCAGAAAATTCATTTGGGGCAGGAACAATTCCGTTGTAATATTTATTAGTTAATACCACCACACGATTGATGAAATTACCAAAAATTGCAGCTAATTCATTATTATTTCTGGCTTGAAAATCTTTCCAAGTAAAGTCGTTGTCTTTAGTTTCTGGAGCATTAGCAGTTAACGCATAACGCAACGAATCTTGTTTTTCTGGGAAATCTTGTAAGTATTCGTGTAACCAAACCGCCCAGTTTTTTGAAGTCGATAATTTATTTCCTTCTAAATTCAAGAATTCATTTGCCGGAACATTATCTGGTAAAATATAACTTCCTTCTGCTTTTAACATCGCTGGAAAAATAATACAATGGAATACGATATTGTCTTTCCCAATGAAATGAACCAATTTTGTATCGGCATCTTTCCAATACGGTTCCCAATCTTTTCCTTCGCGAGCCGCCCATTCTTTGGTTGCAGAAATGTAACCAATAGGCGCATCAAACCAAACGTATAATTTTTTTCCTTCGGCTCCTGCAACAGGCACATCGATTCCCCAATCTAAATCACGGGTTACCGCTCTTGGTTCTAAACCACCATCCACCCACGATTTTACTTGTCCGTACACATTGGGTTTCCAGTCGTTTTTATGACCTTCTAAAATCCATTCTTTTAAAAACGATTCGTAACGATTTAAAGGTAAAAACCAGTGTTTTGTCGATTTTAAAATAGGCGTTTCTCCTGTAATAGTTGATTTTGGATTGATTAAATCGGTTGCATTTAAAGTCGAACCACATTTTTCACATTGGTCGCCATACGCTTCAGGATTGTCACATTTTGGACAAGTTCCAGTTACAAAACGGTCTGCTAAAAATTGGTCTGCTTTAGCATCATATAATTGTTCGGTAGTTTCTTCAATGAAATCACCGTTATCGTATAATTTTTTAAAAAATTCGGAAGCTGTTTTGTGGTGAATTTCCGAAGAAGTTCTAGAATAATTATCAAAAGAAATTCCAAAATCTATAAACGATTTACGAATAATTCCGTCATATTTATCAATTACTTGTTGAGGTGTGATGCCTTCTTTCTTGGCTTTCATTGAGATTGCCACACCGTGCTCGTCGCTCCCGCAAATGAAAGCTACATCTTTTCCTTGTAACCGTAAATATCTTGCATATATATCAGAAGGCACGTAAACACCTGCTAAATGCCCAATATGAATGGGTCCATTGGTGTAAGGCAGTGCTGCTGTAATTGTATATCTTTTTGTTTCTTTTTGTTTTTGGTTTTCGGTCATTCTAATCAATTATTTAATGCAAAAATAATTCATTTGAGAGGAATAGACGAATTTTTCTCTTCAAATTCCTTATTTTTGAATTCTTATTGAATTTTATATGATTATACCACCATTTTTAAAGGCGGGAGATACCGTTGCTCTTGTTTGTACAGCGCGAAAATTTTTTCCCGAAGACGCCAAACCAGCTATTGATTTATTAGAATCTTGGGGACTAAACGTTAAATTAGGAACTACAATAGGCTTAGATAATTTTCAATTAGGAGGAACTGATTCTCAACGAGCTGCTGATTTTCAGGCACAATTAGATGATGAAAATGTAAAAGCCATTTGGTGTGCTCGAGGTGGATATGGTACGGTTCGTATTATAGATTCATTAGATTTCACAAATTTCAAGCAACATCCTAAATGGATTATGGGTTTTTCTGATGTGACCGTTTTACATAGTCAATTGAACGTGGAACGTGTGGCGTCTTTACATTCCATAATGCCTTTTACTGTTCCAAATGCATCAGGAGAAGTGAAAGAAACTTTACGAAAAGCGCTTTTTGGAGAAACGATTTCGTATGCAATTCCTTCGAAAAGTTATGATGTAAAAGGAACTGTTTCGGGCGAATTGGTAGGCGGAAACATTTCTATTTTGTACAGTTTATTAGGTTCGAAATCATCCATTGAGACAAAAGATAAAATCCTTTTTATTGAAGATTTAGACGAGTATTTATATCATATTGACCGAATGATGTACAACTTAAAACGAAATGGCTATTTTGAACATGTTAAAGGAATTATAGTAGGAAGTATGACCGATATGCACGATAATGAAATCCCATTTGGGCAAAATGCGATACAAATCATTACAGCAATTACAAAAGAATATAACATTCCTATTGCTTTTGATTTTCCTGCCGGACATCAATCGGATAATCGAACTTTGATTCTTGGTAGACATGTAGATTTTGAAGTGAATGAAAAAGAAATAAAACTTCAATTTATATAAAATTGGCAAATCGACACATTGAAATTGACACATTAAAAAATGGCAAATCACAACGATTTAGGAAAAAAAGGGGAAGAAATCGCGGTAGATTTTTTACAGCAAAACGGCTATGAAATCTTAGAAACAAATTGGACGTTTCAAAAAGCAGAAGTTGATATTATTGCACTGAAAGGTAGCGTATTGGCGGTTGTGGAAGTAAAAACGCGTTCAAGTTTAGATTTCGGATTACCTCAGGATTTTGTAAAACCAAAAAAAATAAAATTGTTAGTGAAGGCCATTAATGAATATGTTATTAAAAAAGATTTAGATGTAACGGTTCGCTTTGATATTATTGCTATCCATGCTGCTAGTAATCCGTTTACCGTTGAACATTTGGAAGAAGCATTTTATTACTTCGATTAACTGTTTTTTTAAAACATTAAGTTATATTTATAACAAAAGTGCTATATTTGCAAAAAATAAGTGATATGAAAACAGTAGCTTCAGTTGTTGAACAATACTTAAAAACAAAACCTTTTTTACTTAGCTCTTTGTCAGAAGGAATTATTAATTTAACTTCTTTGGCTAGGGTAATAATGCCTGCAATAGAAATTCATTTAGGGAAAGATATTAAACAAGGTGCTGTTGTGATGGCATTGAAACGCATTTCTGAAGAATTAGATTTTAGAATAAGTCATAAAGTTTCAAAAGTTTTACAAAATATAGGGGAAATAACTGTTCGTTCATCTTTAACAGATTATACCTTTATTACTTCAGATTCATTATTAGATAATCAGGCTAAACTTATTTCGGAAATCAACAAATTAAAAGACGTGTTTTATACTTCTTCACGAGGGGTTAATGAAACGAATATAGTAGTTAGTTCTTCTGTAAATGCATTAGTAGAAAATCTACTCAAGACAGAAAAAGTGCTAAATAAAAAAGAAAATTTAGCCTCAATAACGGTTAAACTTCCGCAAGAAAATGTTTCAGTTCCGGGGGTGTATTATTATATATTTCAATCTTTAGCTTGGGAGGGGGTTATTATTAATGAGGTTATTTCTACTACTAATGAATTTACAATTATAGTAGATGAAAATCAAATAGACGTTGCCTTTAAAGTTATGAAGGATATAAAAAAAATAAGCTAATCATTGATTAGCTTATTTTTTGTTATTCTGCGGGGTTATCCATAACCCAAGATTCCATAAATTTGGTTGTATAGTTTCCTGCAACATAATCAGGATGATCCATTAACTGTCTATGGAAAGGAATAGTAGTTTTGATCCCCTCTATATAGAATTCATCTAAAGCGCGTTTCATTTTGCTAATAGCTTCTTCTCTTGTTTGAGCAGTAGTAATCAATTTAGCAATCATTGAATCGTAATTAGGGGGTATAGTATAACCAGCATAAACGTGAGTATCTAAACGAACACCATGTCCTCCTGGCGCATGTAATATAGTTATTTTACCTGGTGAAGGTCTAAAATCATTGTATGGATCTTCAGCATTAATTCTGCATTCAATAGAGTGTAACTGCGGGTAATAATTTTTTCCTGAAATAGGTACGCCTGCTGCTACTAATATTTGTTCACGAATTAAATCATAATCTACTACTTGTTCGGTAATAGGGTGTTCTACTTGAATACGGGTGTTCATTTCCATGAAGTAGAAATTTCTGTGTTTGTCTACCAAAAACTCAACTGTTCCAGCACCTTCATATTTAATATATTCTGCGGCTTTTACGGCTGCATTACCCATTTTTTCTCTTAATTCAGGAGTCATAAACGGGGAAGGTGTTTCTTCCGTTAATTTTTGGTGACGGCGTTGTACAGAACAATCTCTTTCTGAGAGGTGACAAGCTTTTCCAAAAGAATCCCCAACGACTTGAATTTCAATATGTCTTGGTTCTTCAATTAATTTTTCCATGTACATACCGTCGTTTCCGAAGGCAGCGCCTGCTTCTTGACGAGCACTTTCCCAAGCTTTCTCTAAGTCTTCGGGTTTCCATACCGCACGCATTCCTTTACCACCACCTCCAGCAGTAGCTTTTAGCATGACAGGATAACCAACTTCTTTAGCTAATTTTTGCGCTTCTTTAAAATCCGCAATAATTCCTTCAGAACCAGGAACACATGGCACGCCTGCTGCTTTCATGGTAGCTTTTGCCGTAGCTTTGTCTCCCATTTTATCAATCATTTCAGGAGAAGCTCCAATAAATTTGATGTTATGTTCTTGACAAATTTTAGAAAATTTTGCATTTTCAGATAAGAAACCATATCCAGGGTGAATAGCATCTGCGTTTGTGATTTCTGCCGCGGCAATAATATTTGCCATTTTAAGATAAGACAAGTTACTTGGTGCGGGTCCAATACAAACAGCTTCGTCAGCAAATTTAACGTGTAAACTTTCAGCATCAGCAGTTGAATATACAGCAACTGTTTTGATGCCCATTTCTCTACAAGTTCGTATCACTCGAAGTGCAATTTCACCTCTATTTGCTATTAATATTTTTTTAAACATGTTTTTTTAATTAGATAATTAGACAATGTGTCAATTAGACAATTATGAAGAAAAAAACTTCTAATTTCTAATTTCTAACTTATTAAGAAGGGTCAACTAAAAATAACGGTTGATCAAATTCTACTGGTGAAGAATCGTCTACCAATACTTTTACGATTTTACCTGAAATTTCAGCTTCAATTTCGTTGAATAATTTCATAGCTTCTACTACACATACTACGTCTCCTTTAGAAATTGTACTTCCAACTTCTACAAAAGGCGCTTTGTCTGGAGCAGGTTTTCTGTATAATGTACCAATCATTGGCGATTTAATCACCACATATTTTGAATTGTCTTCTTCTGCTGGAGCTGCTGGAATTGCTGGCGCATTTACGGCAACAGGAGCTGGAGCAGCAACTTGTTGTACGGGTTGAGCAACAGGAACGTGTTGAACATAAGTTGATTCAGTTCCTTCTGAAGTGGTTTTAATGGTAATTTTAAAATCATCCATTTCCAATTTAACCTCTGTAGCACCTGATTTAGCTACGAATTTAATTAGGTTTTGAATTTCTCTGATATCCATAATGTTGAAATTTGTAGTTTAGTTTGTTTGTTATTTTTGTTTGTTATACGCCCATTTTAAATAGATAGCACCCCATGTAAATCCACCACCAAAAGCAGCAAAGATGATATTGTCTCCTTTTTTGAAAAGGTGTTCAAAATCACACAGTACTAAAGGAAGTGTAGCTGAAGTTGTATTACCATATTTTTCAATATTCACTAATACTTTTTCTTCTTCTAATCCCATTCTACTTGCCGTGGCATCGATAATTCGTCTATTAGCTTGATGTGCTACTAGCCAATTGATGTCGTCTTTTGACAAGTTATTTCGTTCCATGATTTTTTCACTCACATCTGCCATTCCAGAAACAGCATATTTAAATACCGTTTTACCATCTTGAAAAACATAGTGTTGTTTGTTATCTATTGTTGCTTGACTTGGAGGTAAGATAGAACCACCTGCTTCAATTTTTAAATATTCTCTTCCGATGCCGTCGCTTTTTAATAGTTCATCTTGAACACCTAAGCCTTCATGATTTGGTTCTAATAAAACAGCACCTGCACCATCTCCAAAGATGATACAAGTTGCACGGTCTGTATAATCAATTATGGAAGACATTTTGTCGGCTCCAATTAATAATACTTTTTTATATTTTCCAGAGGCAATATAGGCCGAGGCATTTGATAGTCCATATAAAAAGCTAGAACAAGCGGCGTGTAGGTCAAACGCAAAAGCGTTAACAGCTCCAATTTGAGTTGCTACATACACCCCTGTTGAAGCTACAGGCATATCAGGCGTTGCAGTTGCCATGATAATCAAGTCGATTTCTTTGGGATCTAATTGTGCTTTTTTTAATAAATTTTGAGCGGCTTTTATGGCAAGGTATGAAGTACCTTTTCCTTCTTCTTTGAGTATTCTTCTTTCTTTAATGCCTGTTCTTGAAGTAATCCATTCATCATTAGTGTCTACCATAGATTCTAATACTTGGTTAGACAAGACGAAGTCTGGGACATAAGAACCAATGGCTGTAATTGCGGCAGTAATTTTATTCATAAATAAATAATTTTCTTTGCAAGAATTCATTGCGAAAAGCGGTGGAAATTACAAAAAAATTTCCAAAACTAACCTATATTAGTAAAGATAATTGGCTATTAAATAAAAAAACTCTCACAGCGTGAGAGTTTCTCAATATTTTTCTATTACTTAAGCTACAGCTTCAGTTTTGTCAATTACTACTTGACCTCTATAATACATTTTACCTTCATGCCAATAAGCCCTGTGGTATAAGTGTGCTTCACCTGTTACTGCACAAGTTGCAATTTGAGGAACTGACGCTTTGTAGTGTGTTCTTCTTTTATCTCTTCTCGTTTTCGACTGTCTACGTTTAGGATGTGCCATTTTATTCTATTTTTTATCCGTTAATAGTTTTTTTAAATTTTCCCATCTAGGGTCTATATCTTCAGTTTCTTTTATTTCTCTTTCTGTTGGAGCGTACTTTTCTAATTGTACTAATACATCAGATTGTAGGGTTCCATCTTTAATACCTGGATGTGTTTTTTTTGTAGGAACAGACAATACAATCATTTCATACACATATTGTGCAATATTTACTTGAAATTCACCATGAGGCAAAATGATAAAACTTTCATTTTCGTCATTAAACACATCACCAAATTTTACGATAAGATTTAATTTCCCTTTAATAGGTAAATCAAAATCTTCATTTGTTAAATCACAAGGAACATTTACTGTTCCTGCGTGTGAAAAATGAAGTTCAAGCATGGTGCTTTTCTTCTCTAACAGTAATTTTACTTTGATTTCAGAATGGTTAAATTCTTCAAAATCAAAATGCTTAAAGAACGTATCGTTTACTAGAAACTCAAACTGGTGTTTGCCTAATTTTAATCCAGAAAATTGAACTAAAAATTCTTTCATATTGTCCATAACAACAGCTTTTCCTTTTCTTTTAAGGTGTGCAAAGATACAAAAATATTGTAAATACAATACTTTTACATACTTTTTTTTAATTATTCTTTACTAGCGCTAATTTTTAATGGATTGTGCGTTAGTTCATTATATTCATTTCTATTTTTAAAAATATCTATAGCGCTATAAACCGCTTCTCTAAATGAGCTTTCGTGTGCTACATTTTTACCAGCAATGTCAAAGCCTGTGCCATGGTCTGGGGACGTTCTAATTTTAGTAAGACCTCCTGTATAGTTAACCCCTTCGCCAAAAGATAGTGTTTTGAACGGTATTAATCCTTGGTCATGATACATGGCTACTACAGCGTCAAATTTTGCATGTTGGTTTGAGCCAAAAAAACTATCTGCAGCAAATGGACCAAAAACTTGAATGCCTTTTTTAAATAAACGTTCAAGCGTGGGTTTAATAATTTCACCATCTTCTTTACCAATAACGCCATTGTCGCCACAATGCGGATTAAGACCTAAAACGGCAATTTTTGGTTTATTGATTCTAAAATCTTTACGTAAAGTTTCGTTGATTGTATTGATTTTTTGTTCAAGCAATGCAGGTGTAATGTGTTTGTTCACTTCTTGTATAGGGACATGGTCTGTAACCAAACCTACTTTAATATCTTCATGAATCATAAACATTAAAGCATCGCCTTCTAATTGTTCGTTAAGGTAATCTGTATGTCCTGCAAATTTGTAATTCTCAGCTTGAATGTTGTATTTGTTAATGGGCGCAGTTACGAGTACGTCAATTTTATTGTTTTTTAGCGCTTGTGTAGCCGCTTGAAACGATTTGATGGCATACATGCCTACAGCGTCATCAAGTGTGCCAAATTCTACATTTACCCCTTCACGCCATACGTTTAATACATTAATTTTACCAAGTACGAGTTGGTCTAATTTGTCAATTCCGTGTATATTAGCAGTAAGGTTAAATGTTTTTTTGAAAAAAGAAACAATTTTTGCATTGGCAAAAATAACAGGCGTACATACCTCTAGCATTCTAGAATCTTCAAAAGTTTTTAGAATTACTTCTGGTCCAATTCCGTTCATATCTCCAATAGAAACCCCAACAATGATATTTTCTGAATGTTTTACCATTTTTTCTTTTTATTTTTGATGCAAATTTATAAAATATTTACGTGATATGTTTACAGGAATCATAGAAACCTTAGGAATAATTGAAGAGATTACAAAAGAAGAAGGAAATATTCATTTAAAGGTTGCATCTAAACTAGCCCACGAAGTGAAGATAGATCAAAGTGTGGCGCACAATGGGGTGTGTTTGACTGTTGTGGCATGTGATGAAAATAGCCATGTGGTAACAGCCATACAAGAAACAATTGATAAAACAACTTTAGGGACTTGGCAAGTAGGCGATGTAATTAATTTAGAACGCGCTATGAAACTTGGTGACCGACTTGACGGGCACCTTGTACAAGGACACGTAGATCAAACTGGAGTGTGCACTTCAATAGAAGAGGCTAATGGAAGTTGGGTATTTACTTTTGAGTATGATGCAAGTTTGATGAATATTACCATTGAAAAAGGCTCTATTACGGTAAACGGAACGAGTTTGACAGTTGTAAATTCAGAACGCAACCGCTTTAGAGTGGCAATTATTCCTTATACCTATGAACACACAATTTTTCATACTTTTAAAGTGGGTACAAAAGTAAATTTAGAGTTTGATGTTATTGGAAAATATGTAGCGCGGTTGACGGCTTTGGGAAATTAAAAAAGCCCTACATTACTGTAAGGCTTGATTTTACTTGTGGTCCCACCTGGGCTCGAACCAGGGACCACCTGATTATGAGTCAGGTGCTCTAACCAACTGAGCTATAGGACCTCTATTGGAGGTGCAATATTACTGCTTATTTCTTTTTACTGCAAATTTTTTTTACTACTTCTGTTACATTTTACGTTAAAAGATTGCTATTCAGTAATTTCTTGACATAATTCTATTAATACACCGTTTGTGCTTTTTGGATGTAAAAAGGCAACTAATTTATTATCGGCTCCTTTTTTAGGCGTTTCGTTTAAAATAATGAAACCTTCTTTTTGTAAGCGTTCTATTTCGGTGTAAATGTTTGCTACATCAAAAGCAATATGATGAATGCCTTCTCCTTTTTTTTCAATAAATTTTGCAATTGGGCTATCAGCATTTGTGGCTTCTAAAAGTTCAATTTTATTAGGGCCATTCATAAAAAAAGAAGTTTTTACACCTTCACTCGCTACTTCTTCTTCTTTGTAAGGGGGTTGTCCAAATAGTTTTTCGAAAAGCAAATTAGATGCTTCTAAATTTTTAACTGCTATACCAATATGTTCAATTTTTCTCATGAGGCTAATTTCCGTAAAATTATGAAATAAAAAAAAACAAAATTTCAAAAATCTAAAATCGTTAATCTTGAATCAAAAATCTTATTGTATTTTTGCCTCATGGAAACAAATAGACAAAAGAAAATAGGCACTTTACTACAAAAAGATTTAGTAGATATTTTGCAAGGCGAAGTGAGAAAAAACGCCCTTTCAAACTTACTTATTTCTGTTTCAAAAGTAAATGTAACATCAGATTTATCAATAGCAAAGGTATATTTAAGTATTTTTCCTTCCGATAAAGGAACAGAATTGTTAACAGCGATTAAAACGAATGCGCCCATAATTAAACATGATTTGGCACAGCGTGTAAGACAACAACTAAGACGCGTTCCAGAGTTAATTTTTTATTTGGACGACAGCTTAGATTATATCGAAAAGATTGATAATGCTTTAGCAGGGAATGAAAATCCTATAGAAAACCCCGACCTTTTAATCAAAAGAAAAAAATCATAATTTGAACTTCCCATTTTACATAGCAAAACGATATGCGGTTAGCCTAAGTAAAAGTACAGCTATTAACGTGATTACTGTAATAGCTTCATTGGGAATTATTGTAAGTGCCATGGCTTTGTTTGTGGTGCTTTCTGTTTTTAGTGGCTTAAGAGAATTTAGTTTGAGTTTTTCAAATGGCACAGATTCAGATTTAAAAGTCGAGCCCCTTTCAGGTAAAAATTATTGCATTAGTCCGCAACAAATGCAACAGTTAAAGGCTTATAAAGGCCTAGCTGCTTTTAGTGAGGTGGTAGAAGAACGCGCCTTATTTTTTTATAATGAAAAAGAACAAGTGGCTCAATTAAAAGGTGTAGATACGCAATTTAATAAAGTAAATGAGTTTCATAAATTTTTGTTTGCAGGTTCGTGGATAGAATCACAATCTAATGAGGTGGTCGTGGGTGCAGGAATAAGTAGGAGGTTAGCTTTAGGATTATTTGATTACAATCATAGATTAGAAGTTTTTGTACCAAAACCAGGAAAAGGGTTGATTGAAAATCCAGATGAAGCATTCAGTAAGGCAGGTTTAGTGGCCTCAGGGATATTTCAAGTAAGTGAAGATGTGGACGATAAATATGTTTTTTGTGATGTAAATTTAGCACGAGAATTACTCCGTTTTCAACCGAATCAAGTCACTTATTTAGAAATCAAAATAGCGCCTAATTATTCGGAGGCTGATGTTATTGCCCAACTTCAATCCATTTTTAATAATAAAGTTAAAGTAAAAAATAGAGCACAATTAAATGATGCCTTGTATAAAATGTTAAACACAGAAAATGTGGTGGTGTATTTAATTTTTACTTTAGTAATAATTATTGCCCTGTTTAATCTTATAGGCGCTTTAATTATGATGATTATTGAAAAGAAAAATAATTTAAGAACCCTTTATTTTTTGGGTACAGAACTTAAACATTTGAAAAAAATATTTTTATTTCAAGGCAATATCATAACTGTTTTTGGCGGATTACTAGGTTTGTTGTTAGGCATGGGCTTAGTAGCATTACAACAACATTTCGAATGGATTATGATTTCACCCTCTTTGCCTTATCCAGTAAAATTTGAATTAAAAAATTGTATTATTGTTATCCTTACTATTTTAGTTTTAGGGTTTTTAGCCTCTAAAATTGCAAGTAGTACGGTATCTAAAAAATTAGTAGAATGAGAAAATTAATATCTGTTGTACTAGGCGTACTTCTGTTTGGATGTAAATCACAACAAACTACTCAAGAGGATAAAAAATTAGCTAGCTATGAAATTGATTTGCTGTTAAATTCTTGGCACAAAGCAGCTGCAGAGGCTAATTTTAATGATTATTTCAATGCTATGACAGATGATGCGATTTTCATTGGAACGGATGCGACAGAAAATTGGAACAAACCAGCATTTATCAAATTTGCAAAACCTTATTTTGATAAGGGTAAAGCTTGGAATTTCACGGCCTTAGAAAGACATGTCTATTTTTCTTCGGATATGAAAATGGCTTGGTTTGATGAATTATTAAATACACAAATGAAAATTTGTAGAGGAAGCGGTGTTTTGGTTGATCAAGGAAATGGTCAGTGGAAAATAAAACACTATGTGTTGTCTATGACTATTCCAAATGAAAATGTTGATGAAATAGTAAAAGTAAAATCTATTTTAGAAGATAAAGAAATTGAAAAATTAAAAAAAGGGAAATAATCCCTTTTTTAGTTATAGATCGTTTTTTTTAAGTTTTTGAACATGTCAACGGTCATATTTTCAATGTCAAAATCATTTTTCCAACCCCAATCTTCTCTAGCGGCAGAATCGTCAATACTTGCAGGCCAACTGTCAGCAATTTTTTGTCTAAAATCTGGTTCATATGTAATCTTGAAATCGGGATAATGTTTGCTAATTTCTTCCGCTATTTCTTTGGGTGTAAAACTCATCGCCGCTAAATTATAAGAAGAACGAATTTTTATAGCTGCTGAATCAGCTTGCATAATTTGAATCGTAGCTTTTATAGCATCGTCCATGTACATCATTGGCAACGCAGAATTTTCAGCTAAAAAACTTGTGAATTTCCCGTCCGTAATTGCTTTGTGATAAATATCAACTGCATAATCAGTTGTTCCGCCACCTGCTTCTGTACTCCAACTAATCAGGCCAGGATAGCGAATACTTCTAATGTCTACACCATATTGTTTGTGATAATACTCTGCCCAGCGTTCGCCTGTTTGTTTTGAAATTCCATACACTGTACTCGGCTCCATAATCGTATATTGCGGTGTATTATGTCGAGGTGTTGTGGGTCCAAAAACAGCGATACTTGACGGCCAAAATATTTTTTTAATTTTTCCTGCTTTCGCTAAATTGAGCACGTGAAACAAAGAATTCATATTTAAATCCCATGCAAATGCAGGGTTTTTTTCGGCTGTTGCAGAAAGTAAAGCAGCCATTAAATAGACATCGGTAATATGATATTTTTCTATTAAATGTTCAATTTGATTATAGTCTAACGCGTTTACTACTTCAAATATACCATTCTTAACCACATCATTTTCCAGTTTTCTAATGTCTGAAGCAATTACGTTTTCTACTCCATAAGTACTTCTTAGTTTTGCAGTTAGCTCGGTGCCAATTTGACCACAAGCGCCTATAATCAATATTTTGGTTTGCATAGCCTTTGTTTTTCTATCACAAATATAAATAATTAGCAATAAATAAAGGAAATTTTGATAGATATTTTTAAAATTCTCAATTAATGCTAGTGAATATTATCAAAAACATATTTAACGTTATTTTCTGAAAAATATCCCGAACATTTGTAAATTTGCTTTTTATTATACAAAAATGAATCACACTATAAAAAGTAGTCTATTTGTTTTAGCAACTCTTCTTTTTTTTGCTTGTAAGCAAGAAGATGAGAAGCAACTTTTAGTCGAAATGGAACAAAAAAACGCATTAGTTTTTGCTCAGGTTAATAAAGCTTGGACACTTACTATACCGGTGGCTACTCCAACCGTTCAAATGGAATTGAATAAATGGAAAGAATGGCAAAGTTTTGAACAAGAACTAAAGCAAAAGCCTCAAGCATCTATTAGTGCTTTTAAATTAAAAGTTCAAAATTTAGCAAAAAAATCAGATAGTTTGCATTTGTCTGTGCCCGCTTTGCTCAATAAACCTCAGGTAAGAAGTAGATTAGTAGCCATGCAAACAAAAATACAAGCATTAGACACCTATTTTTCTTTAGATGTACTTCCAAAAGAGAAAGTAGAAACCTTAATTCTTGCCATTAATAAAGAAATTGTTGCTTTTTACGCACAGTGTGAAGAAATTGTCATTAAAAATAACATTCCACTTGAACTAGGTGAAAAGGAAATGATAAATGCATTAGATACTACTAGAAATGCCAAGAATGTTAATTTTGATGAATTAGAAAAACAAGAAGTAAAAAACAAGAAGGACTAGGTATAGAGATACAAGTCTGTTTTATTACTTTTTTTCAAAACAAGTACTTTGAGTAAAACAACTATAATAAACACCTATGAACAGTTGCCAAAAATAGCGCAACTAGCAGCATCATTACCTAACAGAGGAAAGTTTAACGCGACAGGTTTAGTGGGTTCGTCACTTTCTTTTGTTATACATGCCTTATTTAAAAAAACCGAACTTCCATTTTTAGTTATATGTAACGATAAAGAAGAAGCGGCCTATTATTTAAATGATTTAGAGCAATTAATCAATGATCAAGATGTGTTGTTTTATCCAGGTTCTTACCGAAGACCTTATCAAATTGAAGAAACAGATAATGCAAATGTATTGCTTCGTGCTGAAGTGCTAAATCGAATTAATTCTAGAAAAAAACCAGCCATTATTGTTTCGTATGCAGAAGCGATTTTTGAAAAAGTAGTTACCCGTAAAGAACTAGAAAGAAATACCTTAAAGGTTAATGTAAACGATGAATTATCAATTGATTTTATTAATGAAACCTTATTTGAATACAGCTTTAAACGTGTCGATTTTGTTACAGAGCCAGGTGAGTTTTCTGTAAGAGGTGGTATCATAGATGTTTTTTCTTTTTCAAATGATGTTCCGTATCGTATCGAGTTTTTTGGTGATGAGGTGGATAGTATTCGAACGTTTGATGTGGAAACCCAACTTTCCAAAGAAAAAGTCAGTAAAATAACCATTATTCCAAATGTGGAAAATAAACTTTTGGAAGAAAAAAGAGAAAGTTTTTTAGACTACATTAACGAAAAAACCGTTTTAATTTTACAAAATACAGGATTTATTGGTCAACAATTAAATCGTTTATTCGATAAAGCTTCAGAGGCTTTTTCAAAATTAAGTACGGATATTAACCATGCCACTCCCGAAGAATTATTTGTTAATGAAGCTGCTTTTTTAAAAAGAGCATTAGATTTTTCAGTCATTGAATTGGATAAAACACCGCTTTTTAAATCTGAAAAAACAATTGTATTTCATACACTTCCACAGCCTTCATTTAACAAGCAATTTGATTTGTTACTTCATAATTTGCATGATAACGAAGCAAATGGTATAAAAAACTATTTGTTTTGTTCAAATGACAATCAGGCCAAACGATTCAAAGAAATTTTTAATGATATTGATGAGGAAAATCATAATCACACCAACAGTAAATACCAAGCGGTTGTGTTTCCTTTGTACCAAGGTTTTATAGATGAAGAATTACAAATAGCATGTTATACAGATCATCAGATTTTTGAGCGATACCATAAATTTTCTATCAAAAATGGGTATTCCAAAAAGCAAACGATTACACTTAAAGAATTAACTTCTTTATCTGTTGGAGATTATGTTACACATATAGATCATGGTATAGGAAAATTTGGAGGATTACAAAAAATTCAAGTTGAAGGCAAAACCCAAGAAGCCATAAAATTAGTTTATGCAGATAATGATATTGTGTATGTTAGTATTCATTCGCTACATAAAATAGCAAAATATAATGGAAAAGACGGTGCGCCTCCTAAGATTTATAAATTAGGAAGTAATGCGTGGAAGGCTTTAAAACAAAAAACAAAGGCGAGAGTTAAACATATTGCGTTTAATTTGATTCAACTGTATGCAAAAAGACGTTTAGAAAGAGGATATGCTTTTGGCCCCGATACTTACATGCAAAAAGAACTAGAAAGTTCGTTTATTTATGAAGACACACCAGATCAAATAAAAGCCACAGCAGATGTTAAAATGGATATGGAAAACGACAGACCAATGGATAGATTGGTTTGTGGTGATGTAGGGTTTGGAAAAACAGAGGTAGCCGTAAGAGCAGCTTTTAAAGCGGTTGACAATGGAAAACAAGTAGCTATTTTAGTGCCCACAACGATTTTAGCTTACCAGCACTACAGAACGTTTTCTGAGCGATTAAAAAACATGCCCGTAACAATAAATTATTTGAATCGCTTTAAAACCGCTAAACAAAAATCGGAAACGATAAAAAACTTGGCAGAAGGAAAAGTGGATATTATCATTGGCACACATCAATTGGTAAATAAAGATATTAAGTTTAAAGACTTAGGATTGCTTATTATAGATGAGGAACAAAAGTTTGGCGTAAATGTAAAAGACAAATTGAAAACAATTGCGCCAAATGTAGATACCTTAACCTTAACGGCAACACCTATCCCTAGAACGTTGCAATTTTCATTAATGGCCGCTAGAGATTTATCGGTTATTACTACACCACCACCAAATAGGTATCCTGTAGAGACGCATGTAATTAGATTCAATGAAGAAGCAATACGTGATGCAGTTTCCTATGAAATAGAACGTGGTGGACAAGTGTTTTTTATTAATAACAGAATAGAAAACATTAAAGAAGTAGCAGGAATGATACAGCGTTTAGTGCCTCACGCTAAAATAGGTATAGGGCACGGCCAAATGGAGGGTAAAAAACTAGAAGAACTCATGCTGGCATTTATGGAGGGCGAATTCGATGTACTAGTAGCTACTACGATTATTGAAAGTGGATTAGATGTGCCAAATGCCAACACGATTTTCATTAATAATGCTAACAATTTTGGCTTGTCAGATTTGCACCAAATGCGAGGTCGTGTAGGACGAAGTAATAAAAAAGCATTTTGTTATTTCATTACGCCACCCTATTCGGCAATGACAGATGAAGCTAGAAAACGCATTCAGGCACTAGAACAATTTAGCGAATTAGGTAGCGGTTTCAATATTGCCATGAAAGATTTAGAAATTCGAGGTGCAGGTGACTTATTAGGAGGCGAACAAAGTGGATTTATCAATGAAATCGGTTTTGATACGTACCAAAAAATCATGAATGAAGCCATTGAAGAACTAAAAGAAAATGAGTTTAAAGAGCTGTATCCAGAAGAAACAGATGTAGAAACTAAAGAATTTGTCAAAGAAATTCAAATTGATACTGATTTTGAATTGCTATTTCCAGATGAATACATCAATAACATTTCAGAGCGTTTAAATTTGTATAATGAATTGAGTACTATTAAAACCGATGTGGAATTACAGGCTTATGAACAGCGATTAATTGACCGTTTTGGAGCATTACCAAAACCTGCTTTAGCGCTCTTAAATAGTGTCCGAATTAAATGGAAAGCAGCTCAATTAGGTATAGATAAGCTTATTTTTAAACAAGGAAAAATGATTGGCTATTTTTTAGGCGACCAACAAAGCGATTTTTACCAAACACAACGTTTCATGACCGTACTAAAATTTGCACAACAAAACCCAATGCTTTGCAAAATCAAAGAAAAAGAAACTAAAAATGGTCTACGTTTACTTATCAGTTTTGATAATGTAAAATCAGTAAGCAAAGCCTTAGAATTGATTACTAGTATTGCCTAATTTCTCTTTGAATAAATCGCTAAACCCATCAAAATCCTTTTTTTTATCAAAAAATAGCTTATTTTTACGCTTTGATATACTAAAATATAACTTTATAAGTTAGTACTAAAAACAGTAAAATTGAAAGTAATTCGTTTAAAATATATCTTTTTCGGCTTTGTATTCGTTTTATTTTGGGCTTGTTCTACCAAAAAAAATTCATTTGCAACTCGAAATTTCCAGGCATTAAACACAGAATACAATGTGCTATACAATGGTGGTGTGGCGCTTGATAAAGGAATGGCGGAGGTCAACGCAAATTATAGTGATGATTTTTGGGAAATTCTTCCCATAGAACGCATGCAGCCAAAACCTGAAGAGCCAAAATCTGACGAAAACACAGCAAAATCTAAAAATCCAAATTTTGAACGCGCTGAGGACAAAGCAACTAAAGCCATTCAAAAACGTTCCATGAATATTGGCGGGTATGAGCGAAATCCTCAAATTGATGAGGCTTACTTAATGCTAGGTAAAGCAAGATATTATGAATACAGATATTTGCCTGCTCTTGAAGCGTTTAATTATATTCTGTACAAATACCCAACAAGTAATAATGTGTATCAAGCTAAGGTTTGGCGTGAAAAAATAAATATCAAAATGGACAACGAGGTTTTAGCTATTAAAAACCTTAAAAAATCATTAAAAGATACCCGATTAAAAGGTAAAGATTTAGCAGATATTCAAGCAGTTTTAGCAGAAGGTTATATCAAAATAAATGCGTTAGATTCTGCTGTTACCTGTATTAAAGTAGCTAAAAAAGAAACTAAAGTTAATGAAGAAAAAGCAAGATATGCCTTTATCTTAGGACAATTATATGAAAATTTACACTATAAAGATAGTGCTTTTGCTGCTTTTCAAGAAGTGATTGATTTAAAAAGAAAAGCACCAAAATCGTATACCATTTATGCACACATCAAACAAGCGGGTCAATTTGATGTTGAAAAAGGGGACACGTTAGCTTTTCATAAAAAATTTGATAAGTTTATTGAAGATATAGAAAATAAACCCCATTTAGATGTATTATACCATCAAAAAGGGAAATATTATGAGGCAAAGAAAAATGAAAAACAAGCCATCCTTTTTTACAAAAAGTCTAATAAAACCCAGCCTAAAAACACTTATTTAACGGCTTCAAACTATAGAAATATTGCCACAATATATTACAACAAGCAAAATTTTCATTCAGCCAAAAAATATTTTGATTCTACCTTAGTCTTTTTAAAACCCACGCACAGAGAATACAAGTCCCTCAATAAAAAAAGAAACACCTTAATTGATGTGGTTAAATACTTAGATATTTGTAATGCTGCTGATAGTATTGTTCAAATTTCTAAAATGTCTGATGCAGAAAAAACAAAATATTTTAAAACGTATATAACCCAGTTAAAGACAAAAGATTCTTTAAAAGCTAAAGCTGAGTTGGATAAACAAACGGCAGCAAAATTGGCGTTGGATACGAAGCAAAACGATTTTGCCTCTACTGATGACACAAAAAAACAGCCCCTGCAAGCACAACCTATTGCTGCGGTAAAAGGGGATATGTTTCAAAGTACGTTTTATTATTACAATGCCGTTACAGTAGCACAGGGAAAAATTGAGTTTCAAAAAAAATGGGGGACGTTTGATTTAGTTGACAATTGGAAATGGGCAAAAAAAACAACAAGTTCAGATACACAAGATGTTTCTGACGTAGCAGATATTCCAGATAAGAGTGATGAGGATAAAGCATTGGATGCTAAAGAATCCAACCCACAATATACCACAGCATTTTATTTGGAAAAATTACCTAAAGATCAAAAAGTAATTGACAGTTTGCACATTGAAGCTAATGATGCGCGTTTTAAAGTAGGCGAATTATTTAAAGAAAGCTTAAAAGAGTCGGAGCTAGCTACATCAACATTTGAGACGCTTTTGCGTAATAATCCGCAAGCGAAATTGATTTTGCCAACGTATTATAATTTATACCAGTTGTATGCGGAAACAAATACTGAAAAAGCAACGTATTACAAAGAAAAAATTAGTTCAGAATTTCCAAATAGTAGATATGCGGCTATGTTAACGCATTCAAATGCCAAACAAACCGAAGTCGATGCTGATACCGAATTTAATTTGCTATATAAACAAGTCGAAGGAGGACAATTTAGAGAGGCCTATGTTGCTATTCAACCGTTACTTAAAAAATATGACGGCGATGAACTAAACGCAAAATTTGACATGCTAAATGCAAAAATTGAAGCTCGATTATTTGGTGTGGAAGCCTATAAAAAAGGACTCCAAAAAGTGGTTAAAGAGTATCCTAAAAATGAAGAAGCAAAACGAGCAGCCACTATTTTAGCTTCTGAAATTCCACAGTTAGAAGCATTTAATTTTGGCAAACCCTCTCGTACTTATAATTTAGTGTTTGTTACGAGTTATCCAAACGAAGCAACACATAAACAGCTCTTACAAAAATTGAGTAAATTTGTAAATGACTCGGGCAACAAAGATTTATTTGTGTCAAATGACATTTATGATTTAGATAAAAATTGCATTGTTATTCATGGTTTTATTACAGACGATTTAGCTAAAGCAAGTTATGCTTATTTAAAACTTCAAAAAGAGTATAAAATTAAAGATGAAGCCTATGTAATTTCAAATGAAGATTACAAAGTGGTTCATGTGAAGAAAAATCTAGAAGCTTTAATTTTAAAAAAATAAACATGTTTGATAAGAATTCAAAGTCAGATTACGCCTTACTCGGACGAACAAATCGAATCGTAGAAAATACGATTATGCATGGGGATATTACCTGTGCGGCTGATTTTAGATTAGACGGAGAATTGACAGGAAATATTACGTGTGAAGGAAAAATAGTTTTAGGTCCAAAAAGTAAAGTAAAAGGCACAATTACTTGTAAAAATATTGATGTTGAAGGTTGTTTTGAAGGGAAGTTAGATGTTCAAGAGTTATTAGCTATTCGAAAGACAGCCTCTATAAAAGGAGATGTTTTTGCTAGTAAACTTGCCGTTGAACCAGGGGCTGTTTTTGAAGCCAGCTGTGAGATGCGTAACTTGTGAAGCATCCAGCGAATCCAAAAACTACAAATGGTGAAGTTCTCGGATGCCGACGGCCAGCTCTATGCTTCCAGTTCTGTTTCAAAATCATTTGCAAGTGGCATTACCAGC
>NZ_CALFIG010000273.1 GCF_937876455.1 uncultured Flavobacterium sp. | reverse complement strand
ATTTTCAATAACAGAATCGGCAACTAAGGATTGCGTAAACAAAGTGTCAAATTTTGGACTTTTCATTTGAATGGGTATTTCAATACTTCAAAGTTACTAATAAAAAACGAAATAAAAATTTTGAAAATAACTAACAAAATACTGTATCTTTGAGAGCAAATAATAGTAATATGAATCCCACTACTACCACCCCATTAGAACAATATTTTACTAATTTTAGAAAAGATATTATTGGTGTAAATCAAATTTTTGAATCGCCTTACGGAGAACAAAAAATTGTATATACCGATTGGACAGCAAGTGGAAGATTGTATGGCCCCATAGAAGAAAAAATGATTCACTCGTTTGGCCCTTTTGTGGCTAATACCCATACCGAAACATCAGTGACAGGAACCGCTATGACTATGGCTTATCATCAAGCCCGTCATATTATTAAACAACATGTAAACGCGAACGAAAATGACGTTTTAATTACTGATGGAACAGGAATGACAGGAGTTGTTAATAAATTGCAACGTATTTTAGGGCTTCGAATTGCTGAAAATTTAAAAGAATATACAGCTATTCCAGATGAAGTAAGGCCTATTGTTTTTATTTCACACATGGAACACCATTCCAATCAAACATCTTGGTTAGAAACCATTGCAGATGTAGTGGTAGTTCCCGCTACGGAAGACGGATTATTTTCTGTAGAAAATTTAAGAGAATTAGTTGAAAAACATAAAAATAGAAGCTTTAAAATTGCTTCAATAACATCATGTTCAAATGTTACGGGTATTCAAACACCTTATTATGAAGTTGCAAAAATCATGCATCAAAATGGTGGTGTTTGTTTTGTAGATTTTGCCTGCTCAGGTCCTTATGTAACTATTGATATGCATCCACAAGATGCTGAAGCCTATTTAGATGCGATATTTTTTTCGCCACATAAATTTTTAGGCGGACCTGGGACTTCTGGGGTTTTAATTTTTAATAAAAATTTATATAAAAATAATGTGCCTGATTGTCCAGGGGGTGGAACGGTGAGTTGGACAAATCCATGGGGAGAACACAAGTACATCGATAATATTGAGGACAGGGAAGATGGAGGTACTCCAGGGTTTTTACAAGTAATGAAAACGGCCTTAGCTATTCAGCTTAAAGAAAAAATGGGTGTTCAAAACATTCTAGACCGCGAACATGAACTGGTAGCTTACATTTTTGAACGATTAGGAACCGTATCTAATATCAACATATTAGCCCAACAACATACAAATAGACTAGGTGTCATTTCTTTTTACATTGATAATTTACATTATAATTTGGGTGTAAAATTATTAAATGATCGTTTTGGAATTCAAACTAGAGGGGGCTGTAGTTGCGCAGGAACGTATGGTCATTATTTATTGCATGTAGATCAAGAAACTTCAAATGAAATTACATGTAGTATTACGTCGGGAGATTTAGAACGAAAACCAGGGTGGATAAGAATGTCCATTCATCCTACAACTACCAATGCCGAAATAGCATACGTTTGCAATGCAATTATCGAACTAGCGGCATCTCATGAAACTTGGAAAAACGACTATGTGTACGATTCCAAAACAAATGAATTTTCGCATGTGAATGCTACCTACGCAGAAGAAAAAATGGTAAAAAGTTGGTTTAACTAAGAATTACTCTTGTTTGTATTTCCAGCGTTTGTGTGTCCAAAAATAGTATTCAGGTTTTTCTAAAATTTGTTTTTCCACCTCACGTAAAAATCGTTTTGTGATTTCAAATTCTGGTGTTTCTTTTACTTCGTCACAAAGTGGTACAAACGTAGCTTCATATTTTCCTCGGGCTATTTTTTCTATTTTCAAGTAGAGAATGTTCATGTCTAATTTTCTGGCCAATACTTCTCCGCCTGTATGAATAGGAACGGTGTAGCCCATAAAACGATCCCATAATAGTGCTTTTTGTGGTTTAGGATTTTGATCGCTAATAAAACCATAAACCGCTTTTAACCCTTTGCGTTGATTTTCGGTTACAACCCGAATCGTATTTTTAGTATCTACCAATTCAGCATTGTAGCGCGAACGAATGTGTTGTACTAATTTGTCAAAGTATTTATTTTTAATCTTTTTATAAACGCCTATTCCTCTAAATTTTGCTTGTAAGCCTATTGATGTTGACCATTCCCAACTCGCGTAATGCCCATATAAAATAACGATACTTTTGTTTTTAGCTTCATATTTGTGATACAAATCAATATTTGTAAAAACAAAATGCTTTTGTATTTCCTCTTTTGATAAGGTTAAGGTTTTAATCATTTCTAAAAATAAATCGCAGAGATGACCGTAGAATTTACGTTCTACTGCGCGTTGTTCTTTTATAGATAAATGGGGTAGGGCTAACGCAATATTGTATCTAACGGTTTTTTTACGGTAGCCAATGATTCTGTAAACTAAAAAGCATACCACATCTGAAAAGGCATAGAAAACCGGAAATGGCAATATAGAAATCAGCCAAAGTATGGGGTAAATGAGGATATAAATGATAAATTGCATGCTTAATTTTTTACAAATATACTATTTTCAAAGGTTTAAAATAATACCTTTGAAACAAAAAAACTAAAGAACAAGTTGTATGTTATTTTCGTTTACTACCTTAGTTATCATTGCTACATTAGCCATAAGCATTAAAGGATTTAATGATCCTGTTTTTTTGAGAAGTATAAATTTAATATTTCTGCCATACAACATGGTCAACACTACCGCTTATTTTCATCGGGTTTCCTTCATGCAGATGTCATGCATTTAGCATTTAACATGCTTAGTTTTTATAGTTTTAGTACTTTTTTATCAAGTATTTTTACCCCATTTCAATTAGCCTTACTTTATTTTGGTAGCCTAACACTTGGGAGTGTATTTACGTATTACATGCATAAGAGTGAACCTTATTACTCGGCTATTGGTGCATCTGGAGGGGTATCAGGAGTTATTTATTGTGCCATATTGTTAAATCCATCAATGACCATATATATGCCCATTCCTATGCCAGGTTATGTTTTCGGAATTGTATATTTGTTTTATTCGGTGTATGGCATGCGTGGACGTTTTGATAACATAGGCCATACGGCACATTTTGGTGGCGCTATCGCAGGTTTATTGTTAACCGTAGTATTGTTTCCTGCTCTCTTAGTAGAAAAGCCTTTATTTTTAGGCCTAATGTGTTTACCTATTATGGTATTGTTTGTATTACTTCGGTATAAGAAAATGTAATATTGGCACAATTCTTGACTATCTATTTGTAGTAAAATATTTAATCTAAAATACTATGAAACGCATTGCCCTATTCGTAGCTTTAGTTGCAACATTTGTGGCTTCAGCTCAAGAAAATCAAAAAGCTACACCCCAAATTTCTATCAGTGGCGAAGGAAAAATAAAAGTAATTCCAGATATTGCAGTGATTCATTTAGGTGTGCAAAATTCAGGAAAAGATCCTAAAGAAGTGAAAACTCAAAATGATAATACCATTGAAAAGGTGATTCAATACATCAAAAAATTTAATATTCCTTCAAAAGATTATCAAACAACCCAAATGAGTTTGTATAAAAATTATGACTATGAAAAGAAAAAACATACTTATACTGCGGAACAAACGGTGAGTATAACTTTAAACGATATTACAGAATACAATGTTTTTATGATGGATATTATGGAAACAGGTATCAACCAAATTAATGGCGTAGTGTTTAAATCCTCTAAAATGGAATTTCATGAAGCAGAAGCCAGAAAAAATGCCGTACTTAATGCTAAGAAAAAAGCAGATGATTACGTTTCAGTATTGCCAGGACAGAAAGTAGGGAAGGCGTTATTCATTTCAGAGGATGTATTTACACATTACTCAGAACCTAGAATGTATGCAATGAACAAGTCAGAAACAGTTGCTGATGTAGCTCTACCTGAAACACCTAGAGAGACATTAGCTCTTGGAGAACTTAATATTACAAGTACGGTAAAAGTTGTTTTTGTTTTAGAATAAAAGCAGCGTATCATACACCAAGAAAGCCAGAGCGTAAGTTCTGGCTTTCTTGGTGTATGTTAATAATAAAGAGTAGTTAGAAGGTTTTTTTTAGGTTTTCCAACTTTATGTTTGTTAAAAATTTTAAAGACTAGTACAATTAACTATTTAATTTCTTGATTCATTAAGTTCGAGTAAATAATTAGCTATCGTTTGTGTTTCTTTTGGTGATAAATTAGGTTTGAAATATTCAATATAATTACAAAGTTCACTTAAAGTTAAAATTTTCACATATTGAAATTCTTCATTAGGTTTTTGATTAATTAATACTATAATATTTCTTATTGGCATTTTTCGATTTCCCCAATGATGTTTGTCTAGTAAGTTTGTTTTTTTTGTTAACAATTTATATATAGCAAAATTTGTTCTTATTACTTGTTCAACAGGAGAACGTAAATTAAAGTTGTTTAATGAATTTTCACTCCAATTTTTGGTTTCAATTAGGAAAATACCTGCTGGAGAAATTAAAATATGGTCAATTTGTATTGATTTAATGTAGTCATTTTCTTGTCTATTATAGATTGAAGGATAAAAGTTGTAAACAAAATCATTTATCAATATATAGTCATCTGACAGATTTTCTAAAGCATTTAAAACCTTATTTTCACCGATGGCTCCATAAATTGAATTATTTATTTCACCAATTATCTTTATCTTCCTTTCAAGTTCATTAATTTCAGAATGACTGCTTTGATTTACTGCTTCTGAAAAATAAGTTGAAATATATTCGTATCTATTTTTTTTAATGTTAAGATTAATTGTTGTTGGCTTAATAAAATTTGCAACTTTTGAGTCAAAGTTTAATTCGATGTCTTGTATTTTTCTTTTTACCTTATTTTTTTTAAAGTAATTAATAGTTATTTTGATGATATTTGATTTAGGTAAAAGTAAATTTTTTAATTGTTCCTTTAATAAATTAAGCTCCAATTGAAGTTCTTTTGTAAAATCAATTTTATTTATTTTAATAACCTTTTCGAGTTCTTCTATCTCCTTTATTAGAGTTGTTTTTTCTTCTTCAATTAATATAGAATGATTTGAAATAATTTGCTGGTGATTTTTTGAATAATTCTTTTGAAAATTAAGTAATTCGTTAATAGAATTAAAATCATTTACATTATTTTGGCGTAAATGGGATTTGATGTTTGTCAGCGATCCAATTTGATTATAAACTTTACACATACTATTTTTTCAAAATTTTGGCGGTTGAGTTTTATACAACTTATATGAAGTTTCTTTATTATAGTATACTTTTTTCAAATATACTGTTTTTTACTATTTAATTATAAAAAAAGCGTTACCATGTAGATAGTGTATAGATAGTGTATGGATAGTGTATGGATAGTGTATGCAAAAAAGATATGAAAATTGCATAAAAAAAGCACCTGTGTAGGTGCTTAGTGGTTTGTGGGGAGAGCAGGATTCGAACCTGCGAAGACTTAGTCAGCAGATTTACAGTCT
>NZ_CALFIG010000272.1 GCF_937876455.1 uncultured Flavobacterium sp. | reverse complement strand
AGCAGCAGAATTGCTTACGCAATAAAATACAAAAACAGAAAGGAAAAGTCAAGTGGAATTTGAAGGATTTAAGAAAAGACAAAAGAAGAACTAACCCTGTAAAAAAATAAGGGGAAAATGGTTTTTCGAGCTTGAGTTGGAGTTCGTTATTCTTGGTCGTCGGCTTCAAGCAAAATAGCGGGGGAACTCTTCCGCATCATTCAAAACCAAGTCTTAGAGACCATCCTCTTTCCTTGGCTTTATGCTCTTGCTAGCCTCCCGGCGGATCCTTAAGCCCGCCTGAGTTCCGGTAGCGTCAGTATTTACCTGTCGCTTCTCTCTTCCTACTTTTTAATGACCGGCCAATATCCCGTAGGCATGTCGGCTGGGTCATCCAACTAATATATACGTTATACGCTATTTTAAGGACACAAAGTTCAAATCCGAACTTAATCCACACCCGAAACAAAACCAAGATGTTTGAAACCAAGCACCACTATTCTTTTCAGGTTTAAAATTAAAGCGTTTATTCGGTATCAGCATTTGAATACCATTTTTATCAAACATCTTTCCACGTTCAATTCCTTCTAATGTAGTCAAAGGAAGTAAAAACATAAAAGGCTTTTTCAAATCATAAGCACGTTTTAAAAATTTATCCTTTAATGAATAAGGTGGGTTTGTGATTATCATATCATAATTTTCAGGTTCATATTTGAAAAAATCCTGCCCATCTTCAATATGTGATGTAATTACATTGTAACCAGCATCTTTCAATACTTTTACAATCTTACTTTCTTTAATTGCGGTACATTCCCAAATTGTTTTTACTTCCTTTGGTATGTGTTTCAGTATCATTTCAACTGCTTCTTCGGGTGTGTATAGTTCGTCAAACGCACCTCTTTTGCTAAAATCTTTTTTCTGTTCTAATAAACTCATATTTTTTTGTTTTAAATTTTAAAGACACAAAGGGAAAAACAGCGTATAACAGCACATTGCCAAAAGTGGCGGTGTAGTGCTAAAATTGAAGTTCGTGCCTTGTATCATCATTTGTTCTTTATTGAAAGTTTCTGCTTCAAAATCGCCACCTTCGGCAATCTGCAAAACGTTACCACCAATGCGGCCTCTTGACCTCATAGCGTTGCGGCTGGACATCACCGCGCAAATACAGTGGGTGTTTCGGTGTTCCGTCTTTGGACAGCTCCAAATAGTGCAGCGGAAGGCTGATCCAGCTTAAAGGCAGGTATTCAGGCCAAAGCGCCTTTTGTAGCTTGGTGACAATTGGAGCGTTTCCCCAAGCGCAGACAGCTATTTGACAAAACGAAGCTGCACCCTGCCACCACTTTCTATTGTCCGGGCCTATTGGATCTGCCTGTTTTAGTAAATCCGTTGGCTCAGTAGCTCTGAAAGCGTACAGGTTTACAACATGAATACCACCATAACCCCAAGATTTCGCGAAGCCAATGCAGCGACGTATTGTTGGGTCGTCTTTTTCCGCGTCAGCGGTGGACGGATTGAGCATGATAAAAAGCACGTTCGGTTTTGTTTCGTCCCACTGCCGGTGAAGTGCATACCGGTACTTTTGACATTCGGACAAGGCCGCACTGGTGGTAACACCGCACAGGCGCAAGCCGGATTCAATTTCAAATAGCGTTGGTTGTTTCATCTTTTAAGTTTAAATTTTCGTTATCGGCCTGCGCCTGTGCGGATGCCGTTAGTGGCAATTATTTTGCTTCTTTTCTACATTCCCAACATCTTTTCACTCCACTATCATCATAATATTTATTAGTTTCATTTCCCTTACAATCGCAAAATAACAGTTCGCTTTGCCCACTAACAGCAGCTAAACAAAATTTTTTAACCTCGCTTTCGTGGTAATCATTAGCATAATTTTCCATTGCAAATCTTATCTTGGTGTAAGTTCCAGCACTAAAGTCTTTTTCAAGGTCTATTCCTTGTTCTTTCAAATATTCATTTTTTGTTTTCATCTTTCTAAATCGGTTAAAAAACTATCGTTTAGCTGCAAAACGTTAGGCAACATGCGACTGACACACGCTACCAACAGTTGAGCATTTACAAATTGAAGATACATTATATACGCATTTTTTACTATAACAACTCTGTTTAAATAAACTATGTTCTTTATGGTAAATCTCTTCAATTTGATGCTCTTGTATTGTTTCGCAACCTCGATAATATTTATCGGCTATTTCGCCAATATCATCACCAAGCGATTTCCACCACAATAAAGCACGTTGCCTAACACCAGCTATATTTAATTGCTGGCTTTGTGGGTTATCGGAGTTTTGTTCTTTGTTCATAATTTCATGTAATTTGATAGTTTAGTGTTTCAATTGGGCTTTATCGTAAATAAGTCGGCACTTCATATAACACGGGTTTGGCAAAATGGCTTTCCGACACACAAGCCAACGCACAAAAGCCACTTCGCCAAGCCCGAAAACGTTACCTGCTATGCTGTGACAGCAACTCCGACAATTCACGAAGCTGTGTAGCGTGTTCAGGTTTTAATATAAATTCATCCCATTGACCGTATCTGCATTTATATCCAAATATGTATTTTAAACCAGCTTTTAATCTTCTCCAAAAGCCGTGTTTTACTAAGTGGATGTGGCAGTAAGTTAAGTTGTCTTCATTGTCGTGTTCAATAATAATTTGATGTTCACGGCTACTGCAATCACAAATAAGCACAGCAGGTAACATCGGTTTGGCAAAATTGCCGTTTTGTTCTTCGTTTGACATTTTATTTATAATTTAAAGTTTTGTAATCCTGATTAAGTTTTGTGTTCGGCAACTTCGCCAAGCCGAATACCGTTAGCTGCTATTTTACCGACCACTCCGAAAGTTTAGACTTGACAACTAACTTCAGTTCATCAACTTTTGACAATGGACAGCGAAAAGCAACCGTTTTTGTTTGTTCATTGTATTTAGGTTTAGCACCCGACCCTTGCCGAGTTCCTCCCCTTTTTTCTTTTTTATTCTTCATCTATAAAGTTGCAATAATCGTTTTCAAATTCATTCCAAGCTGCGTTTGTCATATACTCAATTCGATATTGCCTTTCATCTTCTTTGATTACTCTTGCCTCACAAAAAAGTGAGCCATCTTGGTTAATCATAAACCAGCCAGTCAAACCATTTATTCTTGTTGCTGCTGGGTTGTAGTGTCCAGAATTAACACCACTAAATAAGCATATCGCTCTAAGGCATTTATCCATAGTGTCGTGAATTGTAGTGCCAGCCCATTTTGTGTTGGCTACTTTTCTTAATGCTTTTACTTTTGCATTGTTTTCTTTTGTGATTGCTAATGTTGTCATTGTTTTACTGTTTTTTGTTGATACAAATATACAACGCTTATTTTGATTGTGCAAACTTTTTCAAAGATATTTTTAAATTATTTTCTAAAGTGCTGAAAATCAATAAGAAAAAAACAGCAGCTAACAGCACCTACACGACAATAGCCCCCACGCACAAGCCAACGCTTCGGCTACTGCGCATAGCTGCAATACGTTAGCTACCATTTAAGCCATACATACCTCAATAT
>NZ_CALFIG010000271.1 GCF_937876455.1 uncultured Flavobacterium sp. | reverse complement strand
CTCTAATGGTAATGGATTTTTAAAGAATGTAGTTAATAGCTATCAAAATATTTCAATTTCTATTTCTGAATTTCAATTTACCAGTTTACAGTTTGATGGGCTTTCTATTAGAATTATAGGTAATGCGCCTGCTTTTTACATGGATTATATTCAATTGCAAGCTGGTATTATACCACCACTACCTTATTTAGATAATAGATATTGGAAACTTTATACACAAGATACAACGTATGCAAATAAATGGATTGCTAATGACACTACTGTATTTGATAACTTTAAACCATTTGCAGGATTAAGTGCAAATGGCCCGGTATCCCCTATAGTTTCAATTGCAACAAACGCATTAGATACACTTACTAATAGTGCTGTAAAAACAAATTTTGATTTTTTTACACAAGGCACAAAAGGAATTGCATCTCCAAATTTTGATTTATATATCAGAAGTAGAAATAGTGGTGTAACTGGCGTAAAAGTAAATACATTAGGAGATGTTACTTTGGGTAAGGGAATTATATTTAATGGCACAAGACAAATAACATCATCAGGAACTATGACGATTGCTCCAAATACCGGAGGGGCATCTACAGGGATAAGATTTGCTAATCCAACAAATCCGTTAAGTGCTACAACATCATGGACAGAAATAAATACTGGAGGTAGTACATCTGGTATTGGTGCTTTGTCATTATGGGTAAGAGGGGATAGAGGAGATAGTACGGCTAATTTTTATACAAATGATAGACTAGGATTAGGTAATGGTTCTTCTCGGAAATACGGAGGTTTTGTAATAAATCAAAAGGGAAGATATGCTGTATTGGATACCATGAATACCAATAATAGAAATGGTATATTATGGAATATAACGGGAACGAGTATATCAAATGGAGGTACTGGTATGACAAGAGGAACTCCTTCGGCTACAGCTACTAACTTTTTCGGAGGCAGACCTGCTAAATTTCAAGTAACAATATCAGGCGGTGTAGTTACAGCGTTGACTATTTTAGACCCCGGTAGTTCGTATTTTTCAGGTGGAAGTATAACATTTGATACTACCGGATGTACTGTAGGAGTTGGGAATGTTTTACCTATAGCAACTTATACTGTAACACAAGGGGTATTTGATGTAGGCGCACTGATTTTTAATACAGATAGTGCATGTTACCAATCATGGAATGGAAGTAGTTGGGATAATATGAGAGAAGGTTCAGGAGGAGGTGGGGGTTTTGCTTTAACAGATGGAAATGCAACAACGGCTAGTGGAACCGCAGTTGATTTGGGAGGAACTGCTACGGGAACAATAGCAATTAATCCAAGTGTAGCTGGTTCGCAATCTTTTCTAATAGGTACAACAAATTATTTTGGAACAATAGGAATGGTGGGTGACGTTTTAAGTATTGGTGCTGTTACTTCAATGGAATTAAATTCTCCTATTCTAACATCCCCATCATTAACCGCTCAACATAATGCCGCTGATAGTATGTTAGTATGGAATCCGGCAGATGGTTCAATAGGGTATAGGGCAATCCCTTCATCAGCTACAGCAGATACATTAACATTTAATCCAGATCAGTTTTCTTTTAATGATGCGCAAGACACAGTAAGTATAATAGGAACACCAAATGGTATTTCTTTTTTTGGGGCTGACAGTTTAATAACGTCAGATGCAACACATTTTGCATATAATCCGTCAACTCATATAGTTGATGTATTTGGGCAATTACATATTAATACAGTTTCAGGTGATGACCAATCTTTTATTGATGGAACAACTGGCAGTGCAACATTTGGGGACATAGCCGGAATTTTTAATAATTGGACTTTTTCTATAGATCAAATTACGGGATTGTTAATTAGCGCACCAACAATTAACTACTATTCCGTAGGTATTGGAGGAGCTTCAGATGCTTCTGCATTTTTGGATGTACAAAGTACAACAAAAGGATTTTTGCCACCTAGAATGACAACAACAGAAAAAAATGCAATAAGTTCACCGGCTATAGGTTTGATTGTTTTTGATACCACACTTGATAAACTGTGTGTTTTTACATCATCTACGGGTTGGCAGACTATAACAAGTTTATGATAAATATTTTTACGTGTAACATTTTTTAAAATAAAAATATATGATAGCAAATTTCACAGGACAAATAACGGGTGCAGAAATAATAGATGATTTAGCTGCTAATGGGCAATTAGAAATACTTGACCAATGGGGGAACGTTGCGGGTATAATAACATCCTTAATTACTTCCGGTCATGGTTATGTAATAAGGTTTTCAAATGTTTCATTTAATGGCAGAACAAAAGGTAATGCTACAATCAGGGAGCAGATAGACGATGAAACGCATTTTACAGTTTTTCCGGCAAATGGGTTTATTGATTTCACTTGTTATGCAGGCGCACAATTACGTGCAAATTGTTCATTCACTTTCGAAATTGAATATTAAAACATAAAATATAAAAATCATGCCTACACAAGACTACGTAGTAAAAGATACGTCCAATAATAAGTAC
>NZ_CALFIG010000270.1 GCF_937876455.1 uncultured Flavobacterium sp. | reverse complement strand
ACGCCTTTTTTGTGTAATTTTGCCAGAAATTTAGTTTTCATGAAATTAATTCAAGAACTTAATAAGCACATTAAGGTAGATGCAGAAATAGAGCGTTTTTTAAATGAAGAATGTGAAACGAAAGTCTTTGAAAAAGGTGAAATATTGAGCAAGCAGAATCAATACAATCATACTGTTTTCTTTGTAGATGAAGGTTTGCTAAGAATGTTTTACTATGAAAACGGAAAAGATATTACCACCAATTTTTATTCTGAAGGCAAGATAACCGCCAATATTGATACTCTTTTTAAAAACCAACCTACTCGAAATAACATTGAAACATTAGAAAAATCGATAATTACCACTTGTAATTTCAATAAATTAGAAGAATTATGCTCGGTTTCGCTTACTGCGGCAAATTTCAGCAGATATATTCTAGGAAACTTAATGATAGAAATGTCGCGCAGAATTTCTTCGCTGCAATATATGACGGCAAAAGAAAAATATATTCAATTGCTTGAAGAAAATCCTAACATTATTCTCAGAGCTCCATTAGGAATGATTGCGTCTTATTTGGGAATTTCTCAGGAGACTTTAAGCCGCATCAGAAGTGATATTTAAGGTCAAAAACGATTTTAGTTTTCTAAATTTTATCATATTTTTAAGATTCTTTTGGTAGGCGTTTTAGAAATTTCAATTAACTTTGAGATTCTCTAAAAATAAAATCCATGCAAAACGTTTTTGATGCAAAAGATGCGCAAGAGTACATCAATAGAATCAATAATTTAACACCAGAAACCCAAAGAAAATGGGGCAAAATGAGTGTAGATCAATAGCGTCCTAAATAAAAAAATAAGAAGGAATTAAAGTAACTCAAAGTATCTTTGAGGTTGCACAACAAAAAAACCTTCTTATGGATTCAAAATTAACATTATTTTCCCAAATCATTTCAAAAATAGACCGAGGGATTTTCAAAAAAATAGTAATTGAGAAGAAAACCGATTACCGAAATAAAGGATTTGATAGTTGGAACCACTTAGTTTCTATGCTTTTCTGTCATTTTGCCAAAAGCACTTCGGTTCGGGACATTTCCAACGGGCTTCGCAGTGCCACAGGAAACCTGAATCATTTAGGGATAAAAACAGCACCTTCCAAATCTTCTATTAGCTACCAGAATGGAAAACGAGATGCAGATTTGTTTAAAGACCTGTATTTCAAACTATTAGAACAATTAGGACAGCACACGAAAGAAAGACGGATAAAACTCAAAATAAAAGTTCCTGTCTATTTATTAGATTCTACCCTTATTTCTCTATGCCTGTCTTTGTTCGATTGGGCAACATATCGAACTAAAAAAGGAGCCGTGAAAATGCATACCTTACTTGAATATGACGGGAAACTTCCTGTTTATGTGAATATTACCAAAGGAAGTGTTGCTGATAACAAGGGAGCGGAAAACATTCCTTTGGAAAAGGGAGCAGTCATTGTTGCAGACCGATTCTATAACGATTTTCCAATGCTCTCTATTTGGGACAGCAAAGGTGTTTTCTTCGTAATAAGACATAAAGAAAATCTGAAATTTGAAACTTTACAGGAACGAGAACTTCCACCAAAAGGAGCTCAAAGCATCCTAAAAGACGAAGAAATAGTACTCTCAAATCCTTTATCCAAAGAAAAATATCCAAAGAAATTAAGAAGAGTGGCTATTTGGGATAATGAAAACAAGCAAACCATTGAAATGATTTCCAATAATTTCTCTTGGGCTGCTTCTACCATAGCAGAATTATACAAGCAAAGATGGCAAATTGAGATCTTTTTTAGAGATATCAAGCAGTTGCTTCACATCAAAACCTTCATTGGAACTTCTGAAAATGCAGTGAAAATCCAAATCTGGACGGCACTTATCACTATTCTCATTCTGAAATACCTGAAATCCATCGCTAAATATAATTGGCAATTATCAAATCTGGTAGCTTTTATCCGATTGAATATTTTTGTTAAAATTAATCTTCAATTTTGGCTCGACAAACCATTTGAGCAACCGCCTGAAACCCCCAAAAACTATTATCAAGGGGTTCTTTTTTGAAATTAAATGTAAAGCTAAATGTAAAATAGGTATTTAGGCTGTTTCTATTTTTAATAATTTTTATTTAGGACAGTATTGAGTTTTTTTTAAAAAAACTTGTTTGATGTTAAAAAAATAATGTATATTTGCCGCCTTTCATTTTTACTTTTTATTAGATTTATTTCAAACCGCACTGTCTTTCAAGACTTTGCGGTTTTTTTATTTTAAAACTTTAAGAAATTCCCACATTACAATTCCACCACAAACTGAGACATTTAAGGAATGTTTTGTTCCTAATTGC